>NZ_AJZM02000129.1:0-10779 GCF_000272405.2 Vibrio tasmaniensis 1F-187 | reverse complement strand
CCAAGCCGTAATACAACCAACAAGAATACCGCTAAAGATCCCCATGTTGTAAGCGAAGATACCTAAAGACTCACCCCATAAAGAGTTGAAGTTTTGCGCTGCTACTTTGTCGTAGCCAGCATCATTCATTAATGACGCAACGCTTGTAGTTTCTTGAGTCCATCCGTGAAATGCAGCGATCGATCCGATAGCGACGTTGAAACACATGAACATGGTAAAGCCAGTGAAGGCTGCCCAACCTTTTTCAGATTTCGCCAGCGCGAACGCTAGACCAATCGCAAAGAAAGGCGGTAGATTGCGCATGACCATCAAGCCAAGATCTAACATCAGCTTAAAGAATGCCCAAATAACAGAGTCGGTAGCAGACATTTGGTTTACAACACCAGCGCCCACACCAATAAATATACCTGCGATAACCAGTACGATGATGGATACCATCATACCTCCAGCAAGTGCTTGAACCTTATCTCTCATAATTTACTCCTAAAGTGATATGAGAACTTTCACGTATATTGTTATTGCTCTTTTTAATGACTCGAGGCTGAGCCTTTCATTAGGCTCATGGACACGAGTCACATCACCAGGAAAAGTAGGTCCGAATGCCACACCATTGTTTAGCGCGCGCGCGTAAGAAGCCGCACCTTTACTAAAGCACTGAGCGTCCATTTTGGTAACTTCGGAATAAGCTTTTCCCATTGCTTGGATAAGTTCACTTTCGGGTGAGAGGTAAGATAGAGGTAAGTACTGGTGTTCAATCAATCTCACTCCGTATTGTTGGGATACATACTGGAGTTGGGTACGAGCTTGATCGATAGTCAGTCCTTTAGGAAACCGAAAATCAAAATCCAAGTTGTAGCCATGTTGATTCAAATTGATGGAGGAGACACAGCATGTAGTCGACCCCATTTCCTTATCTTGGTGTGCTAGCCCTAATTTCGAAGCATCATTGGAATCACTAAAACACGCGTCTAGTAAATCAATTAAATTTCGAGAGTTAGTGTCTAACCCTTCAACATGTCGCATGTGACGAACAAACTGATCCATACAGTTATCGACCTTATGCGGGTTGCGAGATTTCTCCCACGGCGTTGACAACTCAACGCAGTACAACTCCTTTTGTTGGTGGTTGTCACTTTGTGCCACATTGGCAAGAGTGACCGTTGCTGAAGTTTCAAATGTTGCTGCTACTTCAGCCGCTTTTTCTCCTGTCAGATAAATCGATAATTGATAGCAGGTGGATGTTCTGTCACGCTCACTTTCAATGCTTACGATCTGACAAGTTCCTAGGCCATTGTGAGTTGGGAATTCTCGTTGCAATGACGCATATAGGATGCCTTTTTCTCCATTAACGATTGGGAAGTCGCCATCTGGAGAGAAACCATAATCCGGTTGAGGGTTATGATTAAAATAATGCTCTACACATTCCCAAGTTGTCTCTTCTGCGCCGCCGATGATCACTCTTATTTTTTTGTCGAGTGTTACATCAAGCGCTTTAAACATCTTGAGAATATACAGACTGGCCATTAACGGGCCTTTGTTGTCGGTAACGCCTCGCCCCAATAAGTCATCACCTTGTTGGTGCATCTCAAATGCAGGGGTTAACCATGAGTCCAAATTACCTGCTTCTACCACATCTACATGATGCAATATGCCGATTTCTTGTAAGCCTTCGCCAAAGCTGATGTCCAAGGCATAACCATCATGATCACGGACTTCAAACCCTTCTCGTTTCGCCCAGTTAATGAGAAAGTCGAATGCGTTTCTAATCGGTAAACCAAAAGGAGCATTGGGTGAACAGCTGCTGATATCTCGTACAGACGGAATAGCAATTAGCTCAGATAGATCACGCGTAAACGTTTCAATATTTGAATCAAAATAGCGCAGTGTTTGAGCTGAAAAATTGCTTTCCGTCATGTTTTATTCCTAAATTATCCTTACTGACATGCTTGTAAATAGACTTGCAAGCGAGGTCTCATTTTGATTATAAATCCCAGCTATTGAACGTGTTGCTTTGATAATAAATACGTACCTTCTGCATTCGAAAAAGCCATGAAATCAGCCGATCTTTGCGCGAAAATACCGTTCTCGACGACGCCAGGAATAGCGTTAATTTGGAGTTCTAATCGTTTTGGTTCAGCGATGTCCAAATGAGCAACATCGAGAATGATATTGCCGTTATCAGTGGTGCAGTCTTGGCGCAACGTCGGGTGTCCACCAAGGCTTTGTAAGGCATTAAACACAGCGGTTTGTGCGGCAGGTAAAACCTCTACAGGGAGTGGAAACTTTCCGAGTTGAGTGACCAATCGACCGCTATCTGCGATGGTGATGAAGCTTAGCGCAAGCGTCGCGAGTACTTTTTCACGAGCCAGTGCTGCACCACCACCTTTCACGGTCATGCCGGTTGTAAGACCTTCATCAATGCCATCAATGTAGAAATCAACACGGCCACATTCAGATATGGATATCTCATTCAGCCCTGCAGAGGATAAAGCTCGACTTGAGCGAACCGAACTGGATACGCAGTGAGCAAACTCAGCGCCACTTTCTTTCAATAGTTGAATGAATACTTCAACTGTTGCACCTGTGCCGATACCAATCACGCTAGAAGGTGTTAGCGTTTTTAGGACTTGCTCTAAGGCTACTTTTGCAGCCTTAGTTCGCAGGCAGTCTTGGCTTTGGTTTTCAATAAAGCGTTGTGCCATGCTCATATTACTTCTCCAGAACCGCTAGGGATTTTTCAACGATGTTTTCAACCGTAAATCCAAACATTTCGAAGAGTTGTTCTGCTGGTGCTGATTCACCAAAGCTTGTCATTCCCACAATGTCGCCGTGTAGCCCGACATACTTGAACCAGTAGTCACGGATACCAGCCTCTATGGCAACTCGTGCTGTCACATGGCTTGGTAAAACCTGTTCCTTGTATTCCGCGCTTTGTGCGTCAAAAATATCGGTGGCCGGCATTGAAACTACGCGGCAGCGAATATGGCTGAGTTGTGCTTTTGCTTCCATGGCAAGTGCCACTTCAGAGCCGGTTGCAATCAAAATAAGTTGTGGTTCGCCTTCACAGTCAGAAAGGATGTATCCACCTTTCGCTACATTGGAAAGCGTGTCTTGATCACGCTCGAATTGAACAAGATTCTGGCGAGAGAAAATCAATGACGTTGGACCATCAAAACGTTCGATAGCAGACTTCCAAGCCACCGCGGTTTCTACTTGGTCGCAAGGACGCCAAGTGCTCATGTTTGGGGTAAGTCGAAGCGATGCGATTTGTTCAACCGGTTGGTGTGTCGGACCATCTTCCCCCAAACCGATAGAGTCATGGGTATAAACGAAGATACTGCGTTGCTTCATTAGTGCTGCCATACGAAGCGCGTTACGAGCGTACTCCATGAACATCAAGAACGTACCGCCGTATGGGATAAAGCCTCCATGCAACGCCACGCCATTCATCATTGCAGACATCGCAAATTCACGAACGCCGTAACTCAAGTAGTTTCCTGACGCATCTTGAGCGGTAATTGCTTTTGAGCCTGACCAGTTAGTTAAGTTTGAAGGGGTTAAATCGGCAGAACCTCCCAAAAACTCTGGCAGTAATGGTCCGAATGCTTCAATAGTATTTTGTGATGCTTTGCGAGTCGCGATGGTTTGTGGATTCGCTTGCAAAGTCTGGATTAGGTCTTGAGTGTGCTGATCCCAATTTTCAGGTAATAGGTTCTGGCTACGACGCAAAAACTCAGCGGCTAATTCTGGGTGCGCCTCTTGATAAGCATTGAAACGTGTTTGCCAATCATCTTCATTGCTTTGTCCTTTCTCTTTCCCATCCCATGCTTGGTATACATCTTGAGGAATTTCAAATTCAGGATGGTCCCAGCCGAGGTTGAGTCGAACCAATGCGACTTCATCAGCACCTAACGGAGCACCATGACAGTCATGACTGGCTGACTTGTTTGGTGAGCCAAAACCAATCACGGTTTTGCAGCAAATTAAGGTTGGTTTATCTGTTACGGCTTTAGCTTCAGTAATTGCTTTGTGAATATCATCAGCGTTATGACCATCAACATCAGCAATAACATGCCAACCGTAGGCTTCAAAACGTTTTGGTGTGTCATCAGAGAACCAGCCGTCGACTTCGCCATCAATCGAAATGCCATTGTCATCCCAAAAAGCGACCAGTTTCCCTAGTCCAAGCGTACCGGCAAGTGAACATGCTTCATGAGAAATACCTTCCATCATGCAGCCGTCACCCATGAACACGTAGGTGTGGTGATCAACAATATCGTGGTCTTCACGGTTGAACTGTTCACCCAGCACCTTTTCAGCCAAAGCCATGCCGACACCGTTGGTGATGCCTTGTCCTAATGGGCCGGTAGTGGTTTCAATACCTGGAGCGTAACCGTATTCAGGGTGACCTGCGGTTTTACTGTGTAATTGACGGAAAGATTTGATGTCATCCATTGATAGCTCGTAACCAGATAGGTGTAACAAGCTATAGATAAGCATTGAGCCATGGCCATTCGACAAGATAAAACGGTCGCGGTCGGCCCAGTTAGGGTTGCTCGGGTTGTGTTTTAGAAAATCACGCCATAGAACTTCAGCGATATCGGCCATGCCCATCGGTGCTCCGGGGTGGCCCGATCCTGCTTTTTGTACAGCGTCCATGCTTAGAACGCGAATAGCGTCAGCTAATTTAGTTCGTGTAATCATTCTGCTTCTCCTACAGGCGTGCTTCGATCATGGTTTCTAACTTGCCTTGATCGACGGCAAAGTTACGGATGCCTTCGGCGAGCTTTTCTGTTGCCATCGGGTCTTGGTTCATCTCCCAGCGGAACTGTGCTTCAGTCATAGCTGTTGGTGTCTCTTTGATGGTGTCACGGTCGGCAAAGAGTAGGCGCTCAACAGAGCCTTCTTGTGCTGCAAGTTGGTCTAAAATTGCAGGACCTATGGTCAAACGGTCACAGCCCGCTAATGCTAGGACTTCATCGGCATTACGGAAGCTCGCGCCCATCACAACCGTGTTGTAGCCATGATCTTTGTAGTAGTTGTAAATTTCAGAGACTGAAACGACACCAGGATCTTCATGAGGAAGGTACTCTTTTTTATCGGTATTGGTTTTGTACCAATCTAGGATACGACCGACAAAAGGTGAGATTAAGAATACACCGGCTTCTGCACAGGCTTTGGCTTGTGCAAAGTTGAACAGCAGCGTTAGGTTGCAATTGATGCCTTCTTTCTCTAGCTCTTGAGCTGCTCGAATGCCTTCCCAAGTTGACGCTAACTTAATTAGGATTCGGTCGTTACTGATGCCAGCTTCGTTATACATGCCGATAAGCTTTCGAGCTTTTGCCAAGCTTGCGACTCTGTCGAATGACATACGAGCGTCGACTTCTGTTGAGATGCGCCCCGGTACCGTTTTTAGAATTTCTAATCCAATGTTGACCGCCAGTTTGTCTCCAGCGTCGATCAACTGTTGTGATTTGTCGTTGCTTTGTGCTTTTGCCCAAGTGATCGCATCGGCGATTAAGTGATCGTATTGCGGCATTTCTGCGGCTTTTAGTACTAGAGATGGGTTAGTTGTGGCGTCTTCAGGTTGAAATGCAGCAATAGCATCAATATCACCTGTGTCGGCAACGACAGTGGTGTGCTTTTTCAGTTGTTCTAATTTATTCATCGTTCATTCTCGGTAAGTTGGTTTATCAATTGCAGTAGCGTTTGATCATTCATCGAACTCAGCACCACGTTGGCTAGCGAGACATCGAGGTGACGAGTGAGCAAATTGGTTACTGCAACTGTTGGTATTCCTGCCGATCGAGCCGCCATAATTCCAGGAGGGGAATCTTCGAAAGCGATGGCTTGATGGGCAGATACACCGAGTTGTTCTAATGCCGCTAAATACACATCGGGATGTGGTTTCCGTCTATCTGAGGCAATGTCTTCTGCTCCGATAAAACAGTCAAAATAGGGTGTAAGGTTCAAACGATTCAGAATTGGCATGTAATGTTCAGCCTCTGAGCTGGTGGCCAGTGCAATGCTCAATGAGTGTGATTTAGCAAAGTCTAGATACTGACGGACACCTTCTCGTTCTGTTATTGAAGCAATTAATTGGTAGGCATGAGCGATCACTCGATCGCGAATTTGTGAATCGGACAGCTTTTGATTCGACGCTTTGTTGAATAGTTGATAAAGGTAGGTTGCTGGCGCTGAGCTCCCAACTAGGCCAGCAACCTGGAGTGGCGAAACTTCAACTCCGTATGGTTTTAACAAAGCTTCCCAGGCTTTGAACATACAGGTTTCGGTATCGACGAGAAGGCCATCGAAGTCAAAGACCAACGCTTTCAGGTTACTGGCAATGAATTCCTCTCTTTCCAATTTCAAAGCTGTATGACCTAAAGTGTTGTTCTTGCACTCCATGTTTCAATCTCCATTTTCTTTAATTATGACAAACGTGAATTTGTGACTGTCGCTTATTCAACCAAACTGGCCTGCAATACTTTTTTCATTTCTTCACCACTGGTTAGTGGTAGATCAAAGCAAAAATCCGGCTCCAACTTTTGAACATCTTCTTTGGTGACACCTACTTGAGTTAAGTTCGATTCAAGACAGATACGTTCAAGGAATTTCACAAGAGCAGCCGCTAATGATTGAGCTTTTTCTTCGGTACTTCCCACAGCACCAAATAACTCAGCCACTTGAGCAAATCTCTCTGGTTGCTTGCGCCATTGAAGTTGTACATAAGCTGGATAAACCACTGCGAGTGTTAATCCATGTGGTAGGTTTGTTTTGCTACTACCTAAGATTTCGCCTAAAGGGTGTGGTGCCCCCGCACCGCCATTAGCTAGCGAGATCCCGCCAAGTGTGTCTGCTTTCGCGAGTTGGCAGCGGCCATGTAAATCTGCGCCGTTGTCGACAACACTCGGTAGGTGATCAATGACAAGCTTCATTGCTTCTAACGCCATACCATCAACAAATGGAGATGGTCGAGTACCCGTAAATGATTCAAACGCATGTGAAAAAGCATCAAATCCGGTCATAGCTGTCATACGTGGAGGCAGTGTCAGCATGAGCTCTGGATCGATTAACGCTTCACAAGGGAAAAATTCAGGGTGAAACAGTGTTAGCTTTGCATGTTGCTCAAGGTCGGTAATCACTGCCGCTTGCGTCACTTGAGAGCCTGTTCCCGATGTTGTAGGTACAGCGATCAAAGGTACGACTTTCACGGGTAGTGGGTTGACGTCCCCAAACGGTGAATCATAAGTGGCAAACCAATGAGCCCAATCTAGAGACTCTGCATTGATCGTTGCCGAAATGATTTTTGCTGTATCAATCGATGAACCACCACCAATGGCCAAAACCACATCACAGTTATTTCCGATGGCCACTTGGCGGCCAAGTTCAACGACGGTTGTAGGCGGATTCGGTACGACACCATCAAAATGAGTCACTTCAATTCCTTGCTCTGAAAGCAAAGTAAAAATGCGGTCATAGGCTGGCTTTACTGCATCAAAAATAGGTTCGGATACGACTAGGCAACGTGTGCCATATTGAGCGATAAGCTGACCTATTTTCTGAATCTCACCCGCACCAAAGGTTAGCTTGGTCGGTTGATAGTGTTGAAACTGTGTCATGGTTTAATCCTTGGTAGTGGTGCCAAACCCGAGCATAGAGGGGGGTAGGTTTAGCACCGTTATTTCTAGATTGCTGTGGCGCATCGATTCGATAGAAGCTGCGCTAGGCAATTACTTAAACGGTTTCGACTTCTTTTGTGTTTGCCGCTGCTTTATCTTCCAGTTGGTCGATTGCTGCGCGGAAGTCACGAACGCCTGCTGTGATGCCGTCTTTGTGGCCAAAGATATTTGTCGATGCAACCATCACGTCAATATCTTCATTAAGCAGTTCTTCGATGTTGTGGTTACGGATACCGCCATCAACACATAGCTCACAGTTAGGGTTGCGTTCGTTGATGAGTTCACGTGCTTCGCGGATCATTGCAATCGCAGATTTGCGCCATAACCATTCATCATCGCCATCAGTAATGCCGTGAATAACAATGTGTAAACGGTCTAGGTAGTAGATAGATTCTTTAACAAATGACACTGGCGTTAATGCACCAACGGTTAAACCAAATTTCATTCCGTGGTTTTGACAGTACTTAATGATGTAACACAGAGGAGCACCGATAAAATGCTCAGCTGGTAGAATCAGCATGTCTGCACCAGCAGCAGCGATTTTATCGATAAATAATTTGTCGCAATCTTTGAAGTAAGCGTGAACTTCAATTGGCTTTTCAGTGTAAGGACGAATGCCTTCAACAATTTGATGCCCCCCCATCAATTGCAGGTTTTTCAGGTCATGCATATCTGCTGCATCACAGTGGATGTAATCGGCACCAGCATCAGATACTTCTTTCACTACGTCTGCAATGTGGCCGTAATCTACGTGTGCTAATCCTGCGGCAATTTTTACTTTTTTCATGATTTATCCTTAGTAACTAAAAGTGTTTTGGCATGTGTGTTGGCCTTCTTGCACTATCAAGCGAAGGTACTGGCCAATTCCACAGCCGTTGTTATTGGTAACAATTAGATTAGCCATGCCTTTTAAAGCAGGGCTGGCATTAGCCATTGCGACAGGTTCTCCGACAAGTCGGAACATAGAGGCATCGTTGTCCCCATCCCCAAAAGCAATGGTGTTATGAGATGAAATTCTTTGGTCATTTAGCCACTGCTGAAGAGCGTGGCCTTTGGTGGCTGCTTTAGACGTAATGTCCAATTTATTCGGTGTTGATAAGTCAGCTTGGAAGTGCGTTTTTAAGGAATCTCGTAACTGGTTTAGAGATTCTTTGTCTTGGCTAGACACTAATACTTTGTATACATCGCCACTGCGAGCGATGAGTTCGGTCAGCGTTGGGATAATCTGCAGCTCCATTGCGGCATTAATAACCTCAGCCTTTTTTTCTAAACCCTTTGTATGAGTTGATTCTTTTTGAGCAAAGATGCCTTTACTTGAATAGATGGTGAAGGCGAAATGTCCATCATTCAGTAAGCTCAACAGACCCGTTAGTGATTCATGACTAATTGTGTGCTGATGTTGAACACGTTGTGTTTTAGGGTCATAAATATAGGCACCATTGCAGCAGATGATTGGTAGCGATAATTGAAGCTGGTCAACATATGGCATCATCAGCTGGTGCGGTCTACCACTCGCCAAGCTCACCTGATATCCATTATTAACTGCAAGACAAATCGCTTGTTTGTTAGTCACGCAGATCTGCTCAGCATCACTTAACAGTGTTCCATCTAAATCAATCATTACTGCTTGGTATTTCATTTTACTCTCCAGTGACTTCTCATGACGCAAATTGACTATAAGTGGTCAAATACGGTCACGTAAAGTCATTTTTGATTTATCATGAACAAAATAATGGTTTTGATCACATATTTTGAGTCAAATTAATTCAAAAGAGTTCATTTTGAGAATCTAATTGCTCAAAAGTTCATAATGCGTCAAAATAATTCAAAAGAACTTAATGGTATGAACAATGAATGAAGCTCAGCGTCATAGAAGCTTGTTAGATCATCTAACGAGTCATACGTTTATAACGACAAATGACTATGTGAAGATGTTAGATATCTCTTTATCTACAGCTCGTCGGGACATTACAAAGTTGGCGGAAGAAGGGAGGCTGAAAAAAATCCGTAATGGGGCAGAGGTAATCAATTTTGACTTGTCCCTAGCCGCAACTCATGCACCAAGCAGCTTTATCCCCTGCGAAACAGATATAGAAAGCTATGTAGCGAAAAAGAGAATTGCTAAAGCTGCGGCAGATATGTGTGAAGAACACGACAGTATTATTGTGAGTGGTAGCAATACGACTTTTTTGATGGGAGAGCATTTAGCGCATCGTGATGTGCAAGTTGTGACGAATTTTATGCCATTGGCTTATCAGCTGATTAGTCAAGATCATCAAAGTATCATCATACTTGGTGGCCAATATCTACCCGAACGTCAGATCACTATTTCTCCAGATGAAGAAGCAGCAGATGACCATAAAAGTCGTTTTGTCTTCTTTACGGGTACGGGTGTTACGACAGCTGGTGTGCATACCTCTGATCTATTGGTCTATATGGCAGAGAAAAAGCTGCTGGAGTATGGTGATCGTATTGTGGCTCTGATAGATAGCAGCAAAGTAGGTAAGCATGGTGGAAAGTTACTCGCTACCGCTTCTCAGATTGACACATTGATTACAGATGACGGCGCTGACCCTAAGGTGCTTGATGCTTTACGAGAACTAGGTGTGAAGATACAGGTAGTTTAGTTACGTGGAGAGTGCTACCACGGCGCGTGTTTTTGCTTTTGTCGTACTCTTGATTCTAGTAGGACATTATTACTGGCCGTGTGTGTTGCCCGAACCAAACCGCGGAAGAGTAAATTTCTTCAGATCATAGCTTTGTAAATGAAGTTCAGTGATGTTGTGGGGCTGAATAGAAGTTAATTGAACAAAAAATAGTCATTTTATTCAAATAACGCTTTACAACCTGGTCAGGATCACCAAGAATGTGCTTGCTCTGTTTTCAGGGTTATTAAATGAAACATCCAGTTGTAAAGTAAAACCCTTAGTATTGCTTCATTGTTATTCTCAGTGTTTCCCTTGGCTTCATAGATACATTAAATAATTCAAGCTTTCAGCGCATCGCACTTTTGGCGATTAATTTTTTATTTTTATATAAGGGACACATCATGTCTAACAAAACAAACGGCGTAGTAAAATGGTTTAACGAAGAGAAA
>NZ_AJZM02000128.1 GCF_000272405.2 Vibrio tasmaniensis 1F-187 | reverse complement strand
CAGTTGAAAACGGCGTAACGACCGCCGTTTTCATTTCGACACCTCAAACGTGGCAGCAACACCATCTTGCGCCAATCAAAGCTGATTTTATCTATCGTCATCTAAAACAACTCGATTCCCAGCTCGCTGAATTCGGGATAACGTTGCTTCACCTGAAAGCTAGCGACTTTGACGACCAATCCAAACAGCTCATCGATTTGTGCCAGCAGCTTGATGCCAAGTGCGTCTACGCTAACTCTGAACCAGAGGTCGATGAACAAGCTCGCGATAAAGAGCTGATTTCAAGCGGCCTAAACCTCAAGATCAGCGATTGTGACGTTATGCTGCCACTCGGTAGCGTTCTCAACAAACAAGGCGAGATGTTCAAAGTCTTTACGCCCTTTAAGAACGCTTGGTTAAAAGAAGTTCAGGTGAAAGGCATCATCTGCAGTCCAGCTCCTGTCGTGCCGACTGAACGTTCACAAACACAGCTTCCTGACGACTTACAAGCCTTAACCCTCTCCGCTGGCTATGATTTCGACTTTCCTCGTGTTGATTCAAGTCGCTGGCCATTAAGCCAAGATGTATTGGGCAATGTGATCCCCAATTTCTTAGGCAATAAAGTCAACGACTACGCACGTCTGAGAGATATTCCCTCAGTTAAAGGAACATCGGGCCTATCACCTTATTTAGCAATTGGCGCAGTGAGCCCACGTTGGTTAGCGATTCAATTGATTCAGCAACAACCCGATCTGTTATTTGATACGCAATTACCGGCCTTTTGTTGGCTCAACGAATTGATTTGGCGAGATTTTTATAAGCATTTGATGTTCCACCATCCTAAACTGGTTAAAGGCGCTAACTTCCAGCAAAAATACAATGGTTTAGATTGGTATCACGATCATCCTAGCTTTAAAACTTGGTGCGAAGGAAAAACAGGATATCCATTGGTTGATGCAGCAATGCGTCAACTGGTTGAAACGGGCTGGATGCACAACAGGCTAAGAATGGTGGTGGCAAGCTTCCTAACCAAGCACCTGCTTATTGACTGGCGTTGGGGCGAACGTTTCTTTATGTCACACCTTATCGACGGTGACTTTAGTGCCAACAATGGTGGCTGGCAGTGGGCTTCAAGTACGGGCTGTGATGCTCAACCTTACTTCCGAATTTTCAATCCAATCACTCAGAGTGAAAAGTTTGATCCAAAAGGAATTTTTATTCGTAAGTACATACCAGAGCTGCAAAATATCCCAGATAAGCATGTGCATTTCCCACATGACTTTATCGCTAAAAACGGAATAGACAGCGAATACTGGCAACCCATCGTTGAGCACAAAGAAGCACGATTGAGAGCCTTAGCCTTCTTCAAATAATTAGAGTGAATATTATGGATAACTCTCTATGGCTTGATAACTTTCTCAACATGTATCGAGAACTCGGAACCGACAATTTCGACGTGCTTAAGACAGTTTATCACCCTGATATTGAATTCCAAGACCCGCTGCATCATGTCAGCGGTATTTCGGCGCTTACGCACTACTTCGAGAACCTCTACACCCAGGTAACGAGCTGTTACTTTCATATCGAACACACTTTCGAAGTGAACGACGAAGCTTCGGTGTATTGGACGATGCAATTCGCTCACAAACAACTTAATGGGCAAAAGCCGATTGAAGTTCAAGGGCACAGCCATATCAAAATGTTGGACAATCAAGTGGTTTATCATCGCGATTATCTGGATGTGGGTTCTATGCTGTACGAGCACATCCCAGTATTGGGTTGCGCGATCAAATCCATCAAAAAAAGAGCGAGCCGATAATGCGTATTATGATCACAGGCGCGACCTCAGGTATCGGCCAATCACTTGCTATAGATTACGCCCAACAAGGGCATCAAGTGATTGCTTGCGGCCGTAATCAAGACAAACTGCAAACCTTAGTTGATTCTCACGAGACAGACTTATCGCACTCGTCAATTGACCCACTCTGTTTTGATCTGACCGATTACCACAATTTCCCAGCACTCGACCAAGATAAGCCGCTCGACCTACTGATCTTGAACGCGGGTGATTGTGAGTACATCGATGATCCTGTCAATTTCGACGCAGAGTTGTTCGAGCGCGTCATCAACATCAACCTAATTTCAATTGGCTACGCCCTTAAAGCTTGGCTAAAAAACATCAAGCCCGGCGGCCGCTTGGTTTTGGTCAGTTCAAGCGCGAGCTTTCTACCATTGCCAAGAGCCGAAGCTTATGGCGCTTCAAAGGCTGCTCTCACCTACTTAGGTCGAACGCTCTCAGTTGATCTCGCCGAGCACAACATTCATGTCTCAATTGTGCACCCAGGCTTTGTTGAAACACCATTAACCGAGCGAAACTCCTTCGCTATGCCTATGATTATTAGTAGCGAGGCAGCCACTCAACGAATCGTAAATGGTATTGCTCAAGGAAAGAGCGAGATCGATTTCCCAAGACGATTCATATTAATAATGAAATTACTAAGAATGCTACCGACTCCAGTTTGGCAAAAACTCGCTTCAAGGATGGTATAACAATGAAAAAAATCGCCATTATAGGTTCAGGCATATCTGGACTGACTTGCGCACATGTATTAGATAAGCACCACGAAGTTACGGTATTCGAGAAAAATGACTACGTCGGCGGGCACACTGCTACGGTTGATATTGAACACCGAGGCAAGGCGTTTTCAATTGATACTGGCTTCATCGTATTCAACGACAGAACCTACCCAAACTTCAACCAACTGCTTGAGCAACTCGGTGTCGAAAGGCAACCGACCGAAATGAGCTTCAGCGTACACAACACCACGACTAAATTCGAATACAACGGCCACAGCATTAATTCGTTATTCGCTCAGAGGAGTAATATTTTCAAACCTCAGTTCTGGTCTTTAGTATCTGACATCCTCAAGTTCAATAAGCTGTGTAAAGCCCAGTTCGAAAGCAACCAATTCACGCCAGATGTTACCCTCGGCAACTTCCTGCGCGAGAATCAATTTTCCGACTTTTTCAGTCAGCATTACATCTTGCCGATGGGTGCTGCTATTTGGTCCACAAGCTTGGAAGAGATGGAAGAATTCGAACTCAAGTTCTTTATCCAGTTCTTCTACAATCACGGCCTGTTAGACATTGCCAATCGCCCTCAATGGTATGTGATTCCTAAAGGTTCGCGTTCTTACGTCGAGATCATCCTTTCATGCTTGAATAAACCGGTCGCGTTAAACACCTCGATTAAGCAAGTCACTCGCCAACAGTCAGGGATTACCATTGAATTCGAAGATAGCAGCACACAAGACTTCGACGAGGTAATATTTGCGTGTCACTCAGACCAAGCCCTGCGATTGCTGGGCGACGCAACTGAACAAGAACAACAGGTACTAGGGGAGATCCCTTACAGCCGAAATGAGGTGGTTCTACACACAGATACCAACCTATTACCCGACCGTAAACTGGCTTGGGCTAGCTGGAACTACATGCTCGATGGCAACAGCCAAAGACCTGCCTGTGTCACTTACAACATGAACATTCTGCAGGGCATTGAAAGCCAAGACACCTTCTGTGTAACCCTAAACCAAAGTGATGCGATAGCGCCTGATAAAATCATTCGTAGCTTTGTTTACCATCATCCGGTACTTAACTCGAACACGGTAGAAGCCCAACATAAACGCGAGCAGATTTGCGGCAAAAACAACACCCACTTTGCAGGCGCTTATTGGTACAACGGATTCCATGAAGACGGTGTTCACAGTGCTCTCGATGTGACTAAGCGCTTTGGCCTAGATTTGAGCACGAGTTCAGTACGATGAACACTCACACCATGACACCCGACATGGGGATAGCATCAGAAAAGAGTGAAGAGCTCAGCGGCATTTACTGGGGTAACGTACGCCACCGCCGCTTTGGCGATATTACTCATGAATTTAGCTACCAGTTGTACATGATGGGATTAGATCTCGATGAAATCCCTCAAACAACCACTCGCAGTCGCTTATTCGGTACTCAGTGGTATAACCCGATTCGCTTTGTTGAATCGGATTATCTCGCTGAAAAAAAAGAAAATGTCACAGCTGATGAACCTAAATCACTTAAGCAACGTATAGCATCCAAAGTACAACAACTTGGTGGGGTTTGGTCTGTATCAAACCGTGTAACGATGCTGGCTCAGTGCCGTTGTTTAGGGATTTATTTCAGCCCAATCAACTGTTTTTTCTGTTACGACGAAACTGGTGATTGTCGCTATATGTTGGCCGAAGTGAGCAATACGCCTTGGCGAGAAAGACACTATTATCTCATCGACATGCACAAAGAGTTGAAAGTAAAAAAAGAATTTCACGTTTCGCCGTTCATGGATTTAGACATGAACTACTTGTGGAAAATAAAGCCACCAACGAAACGGACGTTAGTACACATCGAGAGTCATCGTAGCGACAAGATTTTTGATGCCACACTAGCACTCTCAAAGCAGTCGGTAACAAAAGCAAACATTAGGAAAACGGTACTGCGGACCCCTGCAATGACAATCAAGGTTGTAATGGGTATCTACTTTCAGGCTCTCAAATTATTTCTGAAAAAAGTACCGTTTGTGGCGCATCCAGACTCAGCGTCTAAAACGCCTTAAAGATGTCTAAAGTGAAGGCTTGGGTTGGCTTAACGAGACCAACACTTCTAACCCTCAGCCAGTAAAACTAAATTTAAAACAATTTCTCAGCGAGGTTTACATGGAACAGCTTGCCAAACAAAACAACAACATTGAACAACAAGCTAAAGCCGTTGCTGTTTCAAGCAACTGTAAATATCGAGCTTTAATCTTTAAGGTTCTAGAAAGCCTGCAATTCGCGACGCTTGAGATTATTGAGCGCGACCAGCATTCGGTGTTCGGCGATCGAGAAGCAGACTTGAAAGGTAGAATCGTGATTCACGATGCAACCTTTTTTAGAGATGTCGTGATTGACGGCAGTATTGGCGCATCTGAGGCCTACATTGATGGAAAATGGACAAGCCCAGATCTCACCAAAGTGATTCAAATCATGGCTCGAAATCAATCTCAACTCGACGAGCTTGACGATAAAACGCAATGGATTTCTCGCATCAAAAACCTATTGTTGCGTCGTAAGAATGCCAATACCGAGCAAGGCTCTAAACGTAATATTCTTGCGCACTACGACATTGGCAATGAGTTGTATGAACGCTTCTTAGACAGCTCGATGCAATACTCTTCCGCTATCTACAGCGAAGAAGCAGAAACCTTGTCGAAGGCTCAGCAAAACAAAATGAAAACCATCTGTGAGCGATTAGAGTTGTCAGAGAACGATAACGTGGTCGAGATAGGCACAGGCTGGGGTGGCTTAGCGATATTCATGGCGCAACACTACGGATGCCATGTCACCACAACCACAATCTCAGATGCCCAACACGCGCTTGCAGAACAAAGAGTAAAAGCGCTTGGCTTAACCGACAAAATCACCCTGCTTAAAGAGGATTATCGTAACCTTACTGGTGAATATGACAAGTTGGTCTCTATCGAGATGATTGAGGCGGTCGGCCATGAATATCTACAGACCTTCTTTGAGAAATGTTCTTCACTGTTGAAACCATCAGGCAAAATGCTGATTCAAGCAATCACCATTGCCGACAGTCGTTATGACAAATACCGCAAAGGCGTCGACTTTATTCAGAAGTACATTTTCCCAGGCGGTTGCCTACCTTCGGTCTCAGTGATGACCCAACACCTTGCGACCAGTACAGACCTTGTTGTCCAAGAAATTGATGACATTGGCCTGCACTACGCTCGAACGCTTAATGATTGGAATGTTGCCTTTGAAAACAGTTGGGAAGAGTTAGAGTCTCTCGGCTATTCAGAAGAGTTTAAGCGCTTGTGGATCTTCTACTTCTGCTACTGTGAAGGTGCATTCAAAGAGCGCGTGATCAGTACTCATCACTTAGTTGCTAGAAAACCTCGTTACTTTGGAGCAAAAGATGAAACGGTTTTGGATTATTAATCTCGTTCTGTTTCAAGCGACCTGGGTTTGCAGCGCGTTCTTTACCGCGCAAGCCCCGTTCGTGGCGCCACTGATTGTGGCCGTTCACTTCCTTCTCTCCCCTACCCGCAGTAGCGATCTGAAAATACTCATTTTATTACCATTGGGGCTGTTGCTTGATAGCCTCTTACTTCACTTCGGCGTGTTTGCCGTCGACTCTGAAATTGCTAATCAATCGTGGTTCCCAGTGTGGCTCGTTTGCCTGTGGATCATGTTTTTAATCAGTTTTAACCACAGCCTAAATTGGCTTTTAAAATGCTCGAAAGTGATCTTGTTTGTCATAGGGTTCGTAGCAGGTACTAGTAGTTATTGGGGAGGCATCAAAGCAGGCGCCCTTCTTACTACTTGGCCAGACGCATCGGTGTTAGCTGCCCTTGCAATAAGTTGGGGGATTTTGTTGCCCTTACTGGTGGCCGCTTACTCCAACTTAATACAACCCAAAATGGCAACAACGAGGTGACTTATGGCTTTTCCACGCAACCCTACGCAAGCGTTCAAATCTGAGAGCGATGTTAGTCGCGTTCGCACTCAAGCAAGCGTGCAATCAAGAAATCGATTATTTAGCTTAGCCACTCTAATCCTCATTTGCGCAGCACTCCTATTTATCGGGAATGCCAAAGCTTCTGCTGTCGATGATTTAAATAAGCGCGGTCAGGGAGAAATGAGTTACTTGTTTTGGACTTTGTATTCTGCAGAGTTCTACACCACTCCTTCTAACTCTGAGCGCGCCTTGAAACTTGAGTACTACCGAGCAATTGACAGCGAAGACCTTGTAGACGCAACCAAAGACCAATGGAGCAAACTTGGTTACTCCAACAACAATATCCAACGTTGGTTGAAGCCTTTGTACGCAATGTGGCCCAACGTTGAGGAAGGCAGCACGCTGACTATCCGAGTTGCTGAAGACAACGTAAGTCGCTTCTATTTCGATGAGCAACCCATAGGCACCATCCAAGACAAGCAGTTTGGTGACGCTTTCCTAGCCATTTGGTTATCTGAAAACACCTCTGAGCCCGGTCTACGCAAACAACTATTAGGGTTGAACAAATGAATCCAAAAACAACAATAATAAAATTTGCTTTGGCACTGTTTTCACTCACTTGGCTAGCGGGTTGTGGCTCTGCAAGTTTAGAAAACCACGTAGACACTACGCCAGAGCTCAAGCTTGAAACCTTTTTCAATGGCGAGCTAATGGCATACGGCATGGTACTCGACCGCTCTGGTAACTTACTGCGCCGCTTTGATGCCAAGCTCATCGCTACTTGGGACGGAGACAACGGAGAAATCAAAGAGTGGTTCTCCTTTGCTGATGGTGAGCGTTCAACTCGCGTTTGGAACCTCATCAAAACCGGTGACAATACCTACACAGGCACCGCCAACGATGTCGTTGGGACGGCATATGGAGAGACCCAAGGTTCAGCGCTTTATTGGAAATATGATTTAGAAATCGAAGTAGACGGTAGCACCTATGAAGTGGTGCTTGATGATTGGATGTTCTTGATGGACGACAAACGCCTGTTCAATAAAACCGAGATGTCTAAGTTTGGCTTTAAAGTCGGTGAAGTGATTTTGTATATCGAGAAACTTTAATTAACTGCCGTTTCTGATTCTTAGCTCCATCAGCGATAACCTCTACTCCAAAAGACAATCTCAGCCCACCTTTTAATATCAGCCCGCAAACAATCTCTACCCACAATGCAATCTCAACCCACAACAGAAAATTGTGGGTTGTTCTGTTTAATCCCTCGAATAGCATACCTGTATGCTCAAGCCTTTGTGCTAAGATGCGCCACCAGCATACAAATGGGCTAAACTCAGTTGAGCGAACGTGATACACAGTTCCACCAATTATGAGCACTTCCCCATTGGTTTCGCTAAGCGTAGATTCCCTACCATGAATAATTGAAAAGGCTTTAAAGCATGAGCAAGTTGACCTCAGCGGAGCGTAAAGCTCGCGACAATGAACGTTTCTCACAACGTGTAAACGACCGCAGAGAAAAAGGCGAAGACGTAGTTGCTTACGCACTGACCAACAAGAAAGCTGTAAAATTCCTGACTAAGTCGGAAAAGAAACGCTTCAATGAAGCGAAAGTCATTCGCCAAGAAGAACAGCGCGTGAAAGATCAAGAAGAGCTCAACAGAATCGAAGACTCATTCACGACCAAACAGTTCGACGACGAGTAATCTGATTTTCAAAAGCGCTGGCCTATGCCGGCGTTTTTACTTTTTAGTACTCCTTCTTTTTTCTTTCTTGGCTTACATCACTTTCTCAAACCTCAATTCTATCGAGCAATCTTAGTCATGAGCCTCAGCATCTTGGTCTTAGATCTCAGAAAACACGCTTTCAAAGCCTTACTATCTCGATTCAATTCAACAATCCCGAGTCCCCATGATTTTAATCACCGGATCAAGCAGCGGTTTAGGCGCAGCTTTAGCTAAGCAATATGCGAACGCATCAAACAGCCGTCAGCGCTTAATGATCACTGGCCGCAGCTCACAGCGTTTAGCTGAATTAGCGAAAAACCTGCCAGCAGATACCGTTAGCCAAACCTGTGATCTATGTGACCCGCACTCCGTGAGCGAGCTGCTTGATGCCTTGCCAGAAACACCAAAACTGGTGGTTCACAGCGCTGGCAGTGGATACTTCGGTAAGATAGAACAACAAGATCCAGCTGCGATCAGTGACATGCTAAAAAACAATATCGAGTCCTCGATATTTCTGATTCGCGAGCTTGTTCAGCGTTACAAAGATCAACCCGTCACCATTGCGGTCGTGATGTCGACCGCGGCTCAAGGCGCGAAAGCAGAAGAATCCACCTACTGCGCAGCAAAATGGGCAGTAAAAGGCTTTATCGAATCGGTAAGGTTGGAGCTCAAAGGTCACCCGATGAAAATCGTTGCGGTTTATCCCGGCGGAATGGCGACAGAGTTTTGGGGAACCAGCGGCAAAGCGATGGATACTTCAAGCTTTATGACAGCTCAAGAGGCTGCTCAAATGCTGCAACAGGCGTTAACCAGCACTGAGCATGGATTTGTATCAGATATCACGATAAACCGCGGTTAACGGCTAATGAGAGTATCGAACAGGTAAACAGAGCTATTCGAGCTAATTATTTGTGAGGGTGAGCATGAAAGTGTGCGACAATGCTCGGCGTAAATTCATATTCAAGGTTTATTATGAAACTTCTAGTTCGTAACCTATCGCGCTCTACTGCTGAGCAAGACATCCGTGTTCTATTTTCTGAGTTCGGCTCAGTAAAAGAGTGCAGCCTAGTTTTAGACCAAAACACTGGCGAATCTAAAGGCTTTGCATTTGTTGAAATGCCAGAGCACGAAGAAGCGAAAGCGGCACTAAACAAGCTGAACATGTCAAAGCTTGGCAGCAACACGATTCGTGTAAAAGTCGCTAACTCTTAATTAGAGCAAGCACTTAGCAAAGGCTGATTGTTAGCTTATAGCTTAAGATTGATTGTTAACATCAGATCGGTTGTTAACAGCAGATTAATCGTTAACAGCAATCATCAAATGACTGGTCTCTTTATCTAGCTTCACCGTAAGCTCAGATAATAAAGCCCGTAACGATATTCCGCTGAAAAAGCATAATATCGTTACGGGCTTTTTGCTGCTCGCGATTCTCTTTTCAAAACCAACCTATTCACTTATCGTTTGCGCTTATAACCCTTCATATTCATCAATAGCACGCCTTGCTTCTGCCATTGAACATCCTGATTCCATCACTAACTGCGCGACCGTCATCGAGGGCGTAGCGGCTAACAACGATGCCAAACACACCACAGGCTTAGGCAGTACTTTGTCGATTGCGATTGCTATCCAACCGTCTTTTTCATGAGTGAGCAGGGTTTTAAATTCAATGAGTTGATGATCCTGAGCCACCAACAACCAGTTGCGTGAACGTCGCACTCGCTTCAACTGGCATCCACACTCAGTCGCATTCGCCATCACTTGGCTTTTATCACTCACACGATGTACAAAACTATTCAGTGGGACACTAAACATAACTCTCTGCCAACCAACCTATACCAATCATTCAAGCGCTCTCTAACTACCACTCGGCAACTCAACATTCTCTATCAATAAAATCATGCTTAGAATTACACAGACACAAAAAAACCGCCAGTGATGCACTAAGCAGCCTCGCGGTTTTTTGTTCTTTAGAGCCCAATGATCAGCATCAGCGGCTAAGCATTTTCAATTCAACATGGATAATCAGCAGCAGCTTTTTGAAGCACCGCTATTACAACAAGTTGAAGAAGTCTGACGTCCTCGCTCAAAGCCATCAATTACATCTGCTAACGCGGTAAATGATTGCTCGATATTATCGCGTGACGTCGCGATGTTCATTCGCATGAAGTTAGGGCTTTGTGCACCAAACCAACCTCCTGGGGTTAAGCCCATTTTAGCCTGTTCAAACACCACATTTTTTAGCTCTTCTTCCGAAAAATCCAAGCCTGAGAAATCAAACCACACTTGGTAAGTCCCTTGCGGTTGGAAGACTTTTAGCTGAGGAATTCGCTGCTCAGAAAATTCGGTAATCCACTTAACTGTGTCTTGCAGATACACTAGCATGCCGTCTAACCACTCTTCACCTTTCTCAAAGGCCGCCACGGTTGCAAATGTGCTGAACGCATTACCATGGTCGAGATACATCGCCACCACATTGGTTTTGAACGCTTCAAATAACTCATGATTGTTGGTGTACACATAACCATTTGAGATGCTGTGCATACCGAAGGTTTTCGCTGGAGAGCCAATCAAGGAAATGACCTTGTCGTAATCAAAGCTGGTTAAGCTCGTAAAAGAATGACCTTCAAAAATAATGTCGGAATGGACTTCATCACTGATGATCAGCACATCGTGGCGCTTGGCGATTTCGATGACTTGTTCAATTTCTTGAGGTGTCCACACTCGCCCAGTCGGATTATGCGGATTGCAGAGAATCATCGTCTTCACTTGCTGTTCGATGATCTGTTGCTCCATACCAGAAAAATCAATCTGATAACTCTGTCCGTCATTAATCAACGGGCTATTCACCACCTGACGACCTGCTTTATTCACCAAATTAGCGAACTGATGGTAAGCCGGCGTATGAATAAGTACACCATCACCCTCATTAGTAAACTGGCGCAGTAACAACGCGATGCCTGGTAACACACCCGGCACCTGAACGAACTTATCAGCAGATAGGTTCAAACCATGACGTTTTGAATACCATTGAGAAAGCGCCTCAAACACCGCCTGTTCATTGAACTCATACGAGTACACTCCACGCTCAACTAAACGATTCAGCTCTTGAGTGATCGGTTCTGCTACCTGAAAATCCATATCGGCAACCCAATATGGGAATACATCGGTGGTGTTGTAAATGCTATCTAGCATCTCTGGTTTGCTTTTGATAAACGCATTTTCACCGTAATTCGATGCACTGTTAAACGCTGTCATGAAGGGTTCCTCAAATAGTGTGTTTGGTTCTTTTGCAATCAACTGGATTGCCTGAATACCCTTAAGACGATGACAAGGCTCAAAAGACGAAGCTTCCAAAGAAATCTTGTGACTAATTTAAATTAATCTCGCATCTCGACCTTTATCTCAGTCTTGACCGAGTTCGCGATAAAGCAGTTTTTGTGCGCTAAATGATGCAGTTTGTCGAGCTGTTTGGCAGTTGGCTTCTTAGTGCCTAAGAACACAATATCAGGTCGCAGAGTCACCTTAGTGATAGACGAGCGGCCAGATTCATCTTCTTCCAGCACACCAATCGCATCATCCACATAAGAGTCGATCACGTACTTCTGCTTTGCAGCAATGCCCAAAAACGTCAGCATATGGCAGCTAGAAAGTGCCGCGATAAACGCTTCTTCTGGGTCGACATTCGCTTCCACCGAAAACGGCAGTGGCACAACATGAGGAGAAGATGAAGCTGGCACAGTGATACCACCATCGAACTCCCACGTATGACCGCGACTGTATTGGTTGTCACTAAAGGCTTCATCGTCACCACGAGCCCAACGAATCACCGCACTATATTCAGACATAATCCCTTCCTCTATCCATTAGTTATCAAATAATTGGTTCTCAAACGACGAGTTATTTAGCGATCAGCAGGGTGATTGACACCATCATTAGTCACCACATCGCCAATATCAAAAGGGTTTACTCCTTCCAAACAACCGATGTTAAATCCATATTCATTGAGGCTTGAGCGGCGTTGGTGATGAGTATAGATACCGCAGTTTGAGCAGAAGTAATGCTTCGCGGTGTTGGTATTGAATTGATAAAGCTTGAGATGCTCAGCACCTTTGAGGATCTTGATTCCATCCAGCGCAACAGAGCCCACAATCGCTCCCCTGCGACGACAGATAGAACAATCACAGCGGCGTGGTTTTTCTATCCCGTTAGATAAACTGAGCTCTAGTTCAACCGCACCGCAATGGCAGGTTGCCTTGTGAAAAGGTTGGATAACCGTATCTCCGACGACTTTCATTTTTATCTCCAATCACGTCCATGTGGTCAAGCTATCTTAACGAGAACTGTTTACGTTGTCCGTAAGGAAGCTTTGAATTTAGCATTTTTAGAACAATCAACTTATCCATAAAACCTTCAATAGTTCTCAGTTTTACAACGACATCGCCCTACATTAATAATCGTTAATCTAAGCACAACCGATCCTTAATCCTTATGCAAGTAAGCTCTCCCTATCAATAAAAATAGAGAGAGAAAAAACGTGAACATACTTGGATACTTACAAAAAATCGGCAAAGCACTGATGGTGCCGATCGCCGTACTGCCTGCTGGTGGTTTGATGCTAGGGCTAGGTTATGCCCTTGACCCATCAGGTTGGGGAGCTAACAGCGCCTTAGCCACCATACTGGTATACGGTGGTAAAGGCATTATGGATAACCAAGCGTGGTTATTCGCGGTTGGTGTCGCTTATGGTTTAGCGAAAGACAATAACGGAGCTGCCGCTCTCTCTGGCCTATTAGGTCTACTCGTCGTGGAAATGATCGTGGGTAACGTGAATGTTATCTCACAAATCACCGGTGTCCCTGTTGACCAAATGGGCGCATCTGAACTTATCGCCTCCAATGCAGCAGTGAGTGCATTCACTGGCATCATGATAGGTATTGTCGCCGCCACTCTATATAACCGATTCCACACCATAAAACTGCCTGCGGCTCTCGGATTCTTTGGTGGCAAGCGCTTCGTTCCAATCATCACTTCTCTGGCCGCGATTAGTATCAGCTTAGTCATGGTTTATGTGTGGCCTGTCGTCTACGGAGCACTGGTTGAGTTCGGCATCTCTATTTCTGAAATGGGTGCGACAGGCGCTGGCCTCTATGGTTTCTTTAACCGCTTACTTATTCCTGTTGGCTTGCACCACGCACTTAACCAAGTTTTCCTATTCGATTTAGTGGGCATCAATGACATTTCTAAATTCTGGTCGGGCACTGGCGAACTCGGTGTAACGGGTATTTATCAAGGTGGCTTCTTCCCTGTTATGGGTTATGGCTTACCAGCGGCATGTTTAGCGATGTACCACTGTGCAAAACCAGAAAACAAAAAGAAAGTCGGCGGTATTCTAGGTGCTTCAGCGTTAACCGCTATCTTAACTGGCGTAACAGAACCGATTGAGTTTGCCTTCATGTTCGTGGCACCTGTGCTTTATGTTATTCACGCGCTTCTTGCCGCTATGTCGCTATACATTGCTGCTAGTATGCAGTGGATCGCTGGCTTTACCTTCAGTGGTGGGTTAATTGACTTCGTGCTGTCTTACAATCTTCCGCTCGCAGTAAAACCTTACATGTTGATACTTCAAGGTCTATTCTTTGCGACGATTTACTACTCAATATTCCGCTTCGCCATCCTAAAGTTCGATCTCAAAACACCGGGACGTGAAGATGTGGACGTTGCAGAAGTAAACCAAGTTTCATCGAATGAGAAGGCGGCGCAATACTTAAAAGCGCTAGGGGGGCATGCCAACCTAACCAGTATCGATTCATGCATCACAAGACTGCGTTTAACACTTAAAGACATCAGCATTGTTGATGAAGCGACACTGAAAGCGATTGGCGCAATGGGCGTGGTAAAAATTGGGGCTAACAACCTTCAGGTTATTATTGGCACAGAGGCAGAGGAGATCGCTCATGCGATGACTCAAATCCCTAAAAGCCAAGATCTAACCTCGGTTCCACTTCCGAGTTAAACCCAGCGTCACTAAAACACAGCACACGTTGCGATTCACATTAAAACACTCAGGCCAAAGCTATTCGCTTTGGCTTTTTTGCACTCGCAGCGTAAAGAGAAAAAGACAGGGTCTTAACATTGTGTAAGCACGAATAACCACTTTTAAGACGTTGATTAATCACTAATTCAAGAACCATTTCAGACTGATAACGTACCCCACCTAGGAGGTAATGTGTGCTTGCAAGGTTACTCATTTAAACAATAAAACTGTTTTACATTATATGCATAGCATTCAGTTGGTTATAAGCAATAATCTTGATATGTTAGGCGGAATAGATTCGTGTATGTACGATATTAAAATGTTAGGCGCTACAGTGGAATATTATGATGAGTCAAAAATTTTTGAATTCTTCTCGCCAAGTTCAAGAACGATGGTGGCGTATGAAATTCCATCAGAAATTTGGAAAGCAGTTGAAAGCATTATTCTTGTGGCGGTTACATCGAAAGCTAAACAAAGAGTTCCAGTTTAGAGATAAAGTGATTAACAACACAATTCATACAGTTGTTGAGCAGATGAAAAAGATCAATGCTGAATATTTCCCTGCATCTAAACAGTTCTTCAACCTTAGTCTTTATTTTCTACTTGCCGAAAGAGACATCCAAGCCTTGAAAGCAGATGCTTTTGCGCATCCGAACGAAACGAAACGAGGCATAGCTTTGCGTACTCTGCTCTTGACCATATATGAATGGGATATGACAAAGGTGACGGGCAAGAAAATGGGGTTTATTTTTGAGTGCACAGGTTTATCTGATGAATCAAAAAAAGAAGTGTCAGGAGCATTAAAGGAATTACGCAAAGCTCATAAAGTCACTATCCAGCAGTTTCGTGAAGTTAGGCTTAATACTATTGCTCATAGAGATGCAGATGCGTTGAACCAGTACGAGATTATCTCAAAGTTGGATATTAGAGATTTTTCAAATCCAATAACAAATTTCTATAGCGCATCCGATAAGTTATTGAAATCGTTAGTCAAGGCAACGATGGAAATTGGCTCTCAGCGCAGTTTATTCAACCAAATACTACACCCTAAAAAACGCGCCTAACGAATAAGGATTAAGGTGTTGAGCAGCCTACAAAGTCCACTAAAGTTAACGTTCAAAATAGAGGCGAGCCCTTAATCCTGGGGTGTTATCTCTTAAAATAAGATGGGCATGGTGACGCTTTACTACGGCATCAACCAGAGACAAGCCAAGGCCGTTGCCAAATTCCGTTCGACTTTTATCAGCACGGAACATAGGCCGACAAACATTCATCTTGTCTTTATCTGATATCCCGATACCGTTGTCTGCCACCGTGACACCAAAGTAATCAACCACCACTTCAATTTTTCCCTTTTCAGGTGTGTATTTCACTGCATTTTCAACCAAGTTGAAGACAGCCCTAAACAGTAGGCTTTTATCCCCCAATACTTCGCACTCTTGGTCTAGACGACAAACCAAGTTTTGCTGTTTCATCTCGGCGATAGGGCTAATAAATTCAATAGCATCTTGAGCTATTTTTCCAAGGTCTACACGCTCTGTGGCGATCAAAGTTTGCCCGCTATTCAGCTTAGTGATCTCTAACATACTATTGAATAGCGATAGAATGAGTTCCAGCTCATCATGGCAAGCCGAGAATTGCTCTTGATGTTCGTCGGTCAATGTTGAATCCGATAATACCTCTTCTAAGCGTAACTTTAGCCGAGCCATGGGAGTGCGCATATCATGAGCCATGCCTACTGTTAACGACTTCAATGACTCTTCATTTTTAGCCATTTGCTCAATCATGAAGTTGAGATGGATCGCCAAAATATCAAATTCATCATCTTGTTTGGATACGGGGATTTTTACGCTTTTTTCACCACACAGCACTCGATTCATCGCTTGGTTGACTCTTTCTAAACGCTTTAAGATCAGAACCGTAAAAAACAGAGCCGCGATCAGCATAACGGCAATAGGAAGTACAATGCCCGAAAATACAATCGGGATTAGAGTTTTTCGATACTCTTCTACCGCCTGTCTATCAATACCAATCACCAAGCGATGCGTATCTCCAATGCTAATGTTGGCGGTTTCAGACATAAGCGAAACAACAGGATAAGACGTGGTTAGTAAAGGGCTTGTTCGCTCAGAAAGGCGATAGTAAAAATTAGTGTCGGATGTTTGCTTTACGGCAAGTAACCTTTCAACGTCCTCTTTACTTTGATTGGCTGCATAACTGAATTCGGATGACTCATCTTGCAGCTGTCGAATGAGTTGTGCCCGATGGAACGCATCTGAGTCTTTGTATACCTGCCTAATCACGATGACATTAATCACTGTCACCAACACAAACAAACCGACTAGAGTCTTAAATACAGAGGAACGAGTGAGGGAGTAATCATCGACGAAGGACATAACCTGCCCCTCTCACTGTATGAAGCAAATCAGGGCAACCTGCTTCTTCAAGCTTCCTTCTTAAATTGGCGACATGAACATCAATGACATTGGTTTTCGGGTCAAAGTGGTAGCTCCAAATAGCCTCAAACAAGCGCATTCTTGAGACAACTTGCTCACTGTGCTCGACAAAATACTGAATCAGTTGAAACTCTTTCGGCTGCAATTGGAGATCTTGATTCATACAAGTGACTTGATGTGCTCGTAAATCGATTTCTAAGCAGTCATAGACTAAATTTGTCTCAGTAACGGGCTGACGTTTGGTTCTATTGATAATGATGTCTACGCGCGCGATAAGTTCAGCCAGCGCAAAAGGTTTTATCAGATAATCATCACTTCCTGCTTGAAGGCCATTCACTCGATCTTCCACGCTGTCCATGGCACTCAAAATTAATACCGGTAAATTTTCTTCTGTCGCTTTGATTGCAGAGAGAACTTTCATTCCATCCAAATACGGTAACATGCGATCAAGAATCACCAGTTGATACTCGGAGCTTAACGCCATCATTAAGCCTTTTTTGCCATCTTCTGCTTGGTCGACCGCATAACCATGTTCTTCAAGACCTTTGGCCACAAATTCTCTTGTGGTGGTGTCATCTTCGATAATTAGTATTTTCACTACTTCCCCCTTTATCGGAGATAAATATTATCGTAAACCAAATACTTATCGCCAAAAAAAGAAAGGCTCGCGTGACTAATGCGAGCCAGATGCAACTTAGGGGGTAAACTGCAATTCGTTAATAAAGTTTATTTGATCAATAAAGCTTCAAAGTCACTATAGATCTATCGTCATTGAGGTTTCATTTTCAATAGATTAACGATAATTAATCTCTGCCTGATATCTCGACCAAGTCATTAAAATTATCAAACAGATAATCCAAAAACAGCCGGATACGCTTAGGCTGATACTTCTTGCTGATGTACACCACATTCAAGTCGGCGCTCGATACTGACGTAGAAGTATTGAAGTTCTTCATGTAGCCATTAAGTAGCGTCACAAGGCGTTGGTTATTGATGTCATCTTGCACATCCAGCACCGACTTCAACGCAATCCCTTCTCCTTGCAATGCCCAGTATCGAATCACTTCGCCATCGTCTGAAAATCGCTTCGGCACAACCGTCACAGTCTTCTTCATATCATGATCTTGAAAGTGCCATGTCTTGAGCTCTTCATTGCTACGCAGCATAGCCAAACAGTCGTGCTCGACCAAATCTTGTGGTGTTAACGGCGTTCCATGCTTGACAAGATATTCTGGTGAAGCACACAGCACTCGTCGGCTTGGTGATAAGCGTCTTGAGATCAAGCTACTGTCGACCAATTCCCCATAACGGATCACGATGTCCATGCCTGATTCAGCGATATTCGATAGGTGATCGTTCAAATACAGGTAGGGAATAACGTCTGGATACTGCTGACAAAATTCCGACAAAATAGGAAGGATGTACTGCTTTCCGATGTCTTTAGGTGCTGCAATCTTTAGTGGGCCTTTAACCTCTTTGACGCCATTTTGAATCAGGTTTTCAGCCTCGCTAACGTTATCCAATATCTCCAGACACGCCTTGTGATACAGCTCCCCAGAGTCAGTTAAAGACACATGTCTTGTGCTTCGGTTCAGCAGCTTCACACCATAACGCTCTTCCAACGCCTGAAGCCTTGCTGTCATGGTCGCAGGAGAAAGCCCTAACTCTCGCCCCGCCGCTGCTAACCCGTGATGCTTAACAATGCTCACGAACATCGCCATATCTGAAAACTTGTCCATTCACCTCTCCTACCATTCAGTTAATCCGAATAATGATTTTATATTTTAGCCAATTATCAAATTTAGTCGAATAAATATAATGACAACCATCAGCAGAACACGCAGGAATTCAGAACATGAACAACGAACTTACAAACCAAGAAAAGCACACATTTGTCATCATTGGTGGGACATCAGGTATCGGCAAAGCATTAGCAATGCAATTGAGAAACGAAGACAACACAGTACACATTGCCAGCCGACACACCGGCGTTGATATCAGCAATGAGAAATCGGTTTGTGAATACTTCGAATCGATCGGTGCATTTGATCACTTGGTGATAACCGCGGGTTCATACGCCCCCGCAGGAAAAGTGACAGACGTTGCTATCGCAGACGCAAAAGCAGCATTTGATACCAAGTTTTGGGGAAGCTTAAACGTAGCCAAGCACGCCGCACGTTACATGACTCCAAACGGCTCAATCACGCTAACCACGGGCATGCTGTCACGCAAAGTAGTTGCTGGTACTTACGTAAAAACCGCGATTAATGCCGCACTAGAGAGCGTAACTAAAGTGCTTGCCAAAGAGCTATCACCGATTCGAGTCAACGCGGTCAGCCCCGGCCTTACGATGACCGAGGCTTACAAAAACATGGGCGATTCAGCTCGCTCAACCATGTACGACAACGCGAAAAACAACCTACCAGCAGGCAAAGTCGGAGAGGCTAAAGATATCGCAATGGGCTATCTATTCGCGATTAACAACCCATACGTAACGGGGTCAATCATCGACATCGATGGCGGGGCTCTACTCGGCTAACACTTCGCAAAGAAGCAAAGAACAATCGTTAGGGCGTGTATCTAAACGTCCTAACAAACAAGAATTAACACAGGTACTTCACTATGAAACCAGAAGCGATCCATAAAGAAAAGATCCCATTCCAAGTTTGGATACTGACACTCGCAGCTTTTGCCATCGGCACCGCTGAGTTTGTTATTGCAGGCATCCTTCCACAAATTGCCACATCCCTTTCGATCACCGAAGGTCAAGCTGGCTACCTAATCAGTGCTTATGCATTGGCTATCGTTATTGGTGGCCCAATCTTAACCATCTACCTCGCACGTTTTAACAAAAAGATGGTACTGATTGGCTTAATGGCTTTGTTCATCATCGGCAATATCTTGTCAGCCTTAGCTCCTAGCTACCCACTTCTACTTGCAAGCCGCGTTATCGCAGGCTTAGTGCAAGGTCCTTTCTATGGCATAGGTGCCGTTGTCGCGACCAATTTAGTGTCTGAGAAAATGGCAGGTCGTGCTGTTGGCCAGATGTTCGCTGGCTTAACGCTCGCTAACGTTCTTGGGGTTCCCGCAGGAACTTGGGTGAGCTTGCAATTCGGTTGGCACACCACTTTCTTTACCGTGGCAGCACTTGGCACCATCGCCATGATTTCAATCTTAACGTCAATAAAATCTTCAGGTCACAGCGAAGCGAAAGACATCAAAACTCAGCTGTTGGCATTCAAAAATCCAATGCTTCTCATCAGCTTGGCGATCACCGCTTTTGCTTGGTCTGGCTTCATGACGCTTTACGGCTACCTTGCGCCTATCGCCATGCACATCACGGGTTACGGTCAAGAATCAGTAACTTGGATCTTAGTGATTGTTGGTGTCGGCTTAATCATCGGTAACACCTTGGGCGGACGCTCTTCTGACAAAGATTTAGGCAAAGCATCGATATTTTGGGCTATCGCGATGATCGTTTCATTAGTAGTGGTTGGCCTTGTTGTAGACAACAAAATCCTATTCGTTGCAGCTGCATTTGTCTTTGGTATTGCATCATTTGCGAACGTTCCTGCTATGCAGCTTCGAGTAATGAACCACGGTGGCGAAGGCCAAGAGCTAGCAGCAACCGCGAATATCTCAGCGTTTAACTTGGCCAATGCCTTCGGTGGCTTCCTAGGCGGCATGGTACTCGACAGCCAACTAGGCGCAGGAATGATTCCATTCGCAGCCGTTGTTGTCCCAGTGATTGGTTTGTTGCTTATTGCAAAAGCCAACCGAGCTGAAAAGCCACAAAACGACTCTATCTTCAGCCCTGCGGAATCGAAATAGTGACCACCGCACGTTAAATCAATCAACACATGACCGACACAAGGTAAATACCATGAGCAAATTATTCGAAACAGCAGAACTCAAAGATCTAGAACTACAAAACCGTGTGGTTATGGCGCCCATGACACGCGCTCGCACTAGCCAACCTGGAAACGTGCCAAATGAAATGATGGCGACTTACTACCAACAACGTGCCAGTGCAGGGCTAATCATCACTGAAGCGACACAAATCTCAGATGACTCTCAAGGGTACTCATTCACACCCGGCGTTTACACAAGCGAACAAGTGAAAGGCTGGCAAGGTGTCACCTCTGCCGCTAAAAAACAAGGCGCAGCGATATTCTGCCAACTATGGCATGTGGGGCGCGTATCTCATCCAACCTTCCAAAAAGGTGAACTGCCAATCGCGCCTTCGGCACTGGCTCCGGTAGAAACTCAAGTTTGGATTTCTGATGAGAATGGAAATGGCAACATGGTGGATTGCATTCAACCAAGAGAAATGACCCAAGCCGATATCGATCGTGTGGTTCAAGATTTTGCGGAATCAGCAAAAAAAGCGGTCGAGGCAGGGTTCAATGGCGTCGAGATCCACGGTGGTAATGGCTACCTTATCGATCAATTCTTAAGAACAAATTCAAACAAGCGCACCGGCAACTATGGCGGCAGCCGCGAGAACCGACTTCGTTTTCTAATCGAAGTAGTGGATGCAGTCATTGATGCGATTGGTGCCGATAAAGTGGGTGTACGTTTAGCCCCGTTTATCACCTTCAAAGACATGAATTGTCCAGACATCGTGCCAACGATTTTAGAAGCGTCAAAGGAACTGCAAGCTCGTAATATCGCTTATCTGCACCTTTCAGAAGCCGATTGGGATGACGCGCCTGTGATACCTGAAAGCTTCCGTGTAGAGCTAAGAGAACTATTCTCTAACACAATCATCGTCGCTGGCAGCTACACACCAGAACGCGCCGAAGAAGTGTTAAGCAAAGGCTACGCTGACCTTGTCGCATTTGGTCGCCCATTCGTTGCGAATCCAGATCTCGTATCACGCTTACAAAACGGCAACGAACTATCCGATCTCGACGGCGCCACTCTGTTCGGCGGCAACGAAAAAGGCTATACCGATTATCCAGCGTTGTAGTGATAAAGCATTAAACAAACACCAAGCCTGCAGAGTACTGCAGGCTTAATTGTCTAGAAACGTGACCGAGCCGATACCTTTTTACACTCGAAAATCCAATTGCACATTTCAACTTAAACCACTGTTATATTTGAACTTTACACAAAAATTAAATTATAGAAATATCAATAATAATTCCGATTTAAACGGATAAATGAGGACTCTCCATTGTTCAATGTAGGACAGGTTTACAATCGACGTACAGATATACACGGTCATTACAAAGGTCAGCAATATGGCGGTATCGCGACGCCGGCTGCTCACCCATATGTGTTTATCTTCACTAGCGATGCTGGTGAAGAATTTGGCTACTCTGATGGTTTTAGTGCAGACGGCACTTTCCGATATACAGGAGAAGGGCAAGAAGGTGATATGCAAATGGTTAAAGGAAACTTGGCCATCTTTGAACACCAAAACAACCTCAAAGAGATTCTCTTATTCGAATCAGTCTCAACTGGCTTCGTAAGATTCGTCGGTGTTTGCAACTACATCTGTCATCACATCGAACAGCGCCCAGACAAGAACGATCAACTCCGTGATGCAATAGTTTTCCATTTAGATATCGTCCCTCAAAGTATCGGAAACATCATTCAATCTCCGAAAGTTTCATACCTTACTAAGCCAACTAAAAGTAAGTCTCTGAAGCAATTACGAGACATTGCGTTAGCTTCAACGCCACTAAAAGCTGACCCCAAAGAACAACTCACGCATGTGAAGTACCGCAGTGAAGCAATCAAGCTTTACGCAAAGAAACGAGCAAATGGGCTTTGTGAAGGTTGTGGTGTGCCCTCGCCTTTTGAGACCAAGTCAGGTCCTTACCTAGAAGTGCATCACCTGACACGGTTAGCTGATGGTGGAGCTGATTGCCCTGAAAATGTAATTGCACTCTGTCCGACTTGCCATCGTAAAGCACATTACTCTGTGGAAGCTGCAGATTTCAATGCGAAACTCATCGAGAAAGCACTAAAAATTGAAGAGAATCTGTTGTAAACATTTTCGACAGGCAAAAGAAAGGCTCGCGTGACTAGTGCGAGCCTTATGCAGTTTAGGGGGTAAACCACAATCTGATATTAATTTGGGTAATTATTTAACTTATGAGCCAGTATGCACCTGTGCGCATTGATGTACTATTTTTATATGATTCATCGCGATAAATCAATCGATAAAAGTTAGAGTTTGGTCAATTTAAACCATACAGATTGAAATGATTTAGCGATCTACATCTCGAAAATCATCATAAAACCCATAAAAATCAGATCTATAGGCTTCTCATTTGCCAGTAGCCTTCACCATTGGTCGAGAGTTGGCTGTGTAAATAATCAAGCGTATCTGCGACTATTCCTGAAATGCCTTGTGGTGGGTTGAATAACAACAAACCACTGCCGATTAGGCGATCATCACCCTTAGGGTCTCGAAGGCGAAGCTCCGACTTAATCGGACTTGGCAGCAAACCATCTTTCACTGCAGTAACACAGTGATTCAGAATCAGTGAGCTCTTGTCATCCGTGTAAAGCGGGTACCAAATTAGTGCAGATACCTTATCAGATTGTTGATACGCCTTAACCAAGGCATCGATCACCGCGAGATATTCAGAATCGGTTTCATAGGGAGGATCGATAACAATCAGGTGATGATTATCGTGTTTTGCTACATCATCAGGCAGCGCTTTGAGCCCATCACCTGCGGTAATAGTGAGCTTGCTTGAAACATCAAGGTCACGTTGTAACTTCTCAATGTTAGTTTGCAGTAAATCAGCTTCATCTTGCTGAATGTCTGAAAAATAGAAACTATCTTGGCTGCGGCCTTGTTGGTAAGTGATGGCTGCTGAGCCCGGATAGAGAGAGATAAGTTGATTCGGATTGTAGTATTCCAGCACCGACATAAAAGAAGCGAATGCTGGAGGAAGATAAGCTTTGTTTCGCCACAAGTACCCGACCCCTTCAGCGAACTCACCCGCGTGATTGCTTGGCGCTGTAGTGAGGTCATAACACCCTGTGCCTGAATGCGTGTCGATAACATTGAGGCGAGAGTGTTGTTGCATTAATGATTTAACCAGAGCACTCAATACTGGATGTTTGAGTGCATCACCGTGGTCGCCTACATGACATTGATGTCGATATTCCATTACCTTGCCTCATTTCTACTGACGTCATATAAACATACTTCATATAATGGGGGCTTGCCTGCTCAATCCATTGTTTTTTGAAATAGCCTCTCTTTTAACTAACTGACTGACTCTTATAAAAAATAAAGCCCTTCGTCTTGCTACAAACGAAAGGCTTTGCTGAACTCACTCGTTAGTCCATGAGGACTATGGCTGAGCGCTATCTAATTAGAAGACTTAAGCAATCAGGAAACTAAGGATACTCACCCTCAACTTCTACTACTGGTTTCACCTGATAGTGACAAGGCTGCAATCCAAGTAACTTAGGTAGGGTGATGCCTACTGAAATGGAGGACCACGTACCGCTGACAATACCCACAACGAGTGCAATAGCGAAACCTTGCAGTGCCGCACCACCAAGTAGCCAAAGCGCAGACACGGTGATTAGCGTCGTTCCTGATGTCACCATGGTGCGTGAGAAGGTCGCTTTAACTGATTCGTTAAGCAGGTTGTCAGTATCACCGTTTGGATTGCCGCGAAGCATTTCACGAACACGGTCAGCAATGATGATCGAGTCATTCAATGAATAACCGAGAATCGCTAGCACAGCCGCTAATACAGTCAGGTTGAACTCAAATTGAGTAAAAGCGAACAAACCTAAGATAAGCGTCACGTCGTAAATGATTGCAGCAAGAGCACCAAGTGCCAAACGCCATTCAAATCGAACACTCAGGTACAGCATGATCATTAGGAAACACACCAATACCGCCAAGCCACCTTGGTCAACCATGTCTTGACCCACCTGAGGGCCAACCACGCTGCTGTTAAGCACTTTTACTTGATCACTCACCGATGACAAAGCATCCACTAAGTTTGGCTGTGGAGCGTCTGTCAGTTGGCTGTAACGAATTGTCCAGCGATCCTGTTCTGCCATACCAACCACTTGTACGTCTTGTTGGAAAGCCGTATCAAGTTTGGTTTTTAACGCATCTTTAGTTACTTGATCAGAGAGCTGAACCTCGGCAACCACACCGCCAGTAAAGTCCAAGCCCCAGTTAAAACCTTTCACTGCCACCAGCATCACAGAGCTCATGAACAGCACAATAGAAATCACAGACATCACCTTACGAAGGCGAGTCATATTGCTATTTGAAAAATAGCGATCTGAAATAGTCATTTTTGAAGTACTCATGCTTAAATCCTTACATCGTGGCGTTGGTCACGCCCCCAAACCAAATTGATGATCGCTCGTGAAGCAAAAATACCCGTAAACATACTGGTTAGAAGACCTAAGCCCAGTGTCAGAGCGAAGCCCTGAATCGGTCCATTACCAATGGTATATAGAGCCACAGCAACGATCATGGTGGTGACGTTAGCATCGAAAATTGACGAGAATGCGCTATCGAAACCACGGTCAATAGAGCTAGCAAAGCTGCGCCCTTCTTTCATCTTGTCTCGAATACGCTCGAAGATAAGCACGTTGGTGTCCACCGCCATACCAACGGTCAGTACTAAACCAGCAATACCCGGCAGAGTTAATACCGCACCCGGTAGTAGCGCAATCAAACCAAACAATGTGGTCATGTTAACCACCAATGCGCCGTTCGCGACCCAACCAAGACGGCGGTACCATAGCGCCATAAACGTTAGCGTCAGGCCAAGGCCAAGTGCCAAAGCAGCAAAGCCGTTAGTTACGTTTTCAGCACCCAAAGATGGGCCAATGGTACGTTCTTCAATGATGGTCACTGGCGCAGTCAGTGAACCCGCACGCAGCAGTAACGCAAGCTCTTGCGCTTCAGCCAAGCTGCCAGCACCAGTAATTCTGAAGCGGCTACCCAGTTGAGACTGGATGTTTGCCACACTGATCACTTCACTGTCTTGCTTGCTGTTGCCCGCTCTATCACGACTGTATTCGCTGTACACGGTTGCCATTGGCTTACCGATGTTATGGCGTGAAAACTCAGACATTTTCTTACCACCAGAAGAATCTAGGGTAATGTTTACTTCTGCGCTGCCCATCTCACCAATGCCACTACGAGCATCAATAATGTGTTCACCGCTCAGTACTGCTTTGCGAGCGACAACGACACGATTGCCATCTGTATCTTTTAGCGTTTGAGTATTACGAGTTGCATTGTCGTAAACAGAGTAGAACGCCAAAGATGCGGTTGCACCAATCACGTCTTTTGCTGCTGCAGGGTCTTGAACACCTGGCAATTCAATACGAATACGGCTTTCACCTTGGCGTTGAATCGATGCTTCTGTGATGCCTAATTCTTCAATACGGCTGCGCATGATTTGCAGGTTTTGTTGAACTGTTAGGTTGCTTAGCGTTCTTTGCTCTTCTTCAGACTGAGTTAACGTCAGTGACTTATCTGAACGATCACGTAGCCAATGTGGGAACTCTTCACGAATCAGCTTTTGTGCTTTTTCGAAATCGGCGTCGGTACGGAAATCAAACTGAACTTGGTTGTTGACCACTTTACCGCGTGCATAACGCACCTGACTGGTCACCTCATCGACCATCGCTTGAGCTTGTGCGTGGTAAACCGGTTCCATGTCCACTTCTAATAAGAACTGAACACCACCACGTAAATCAAGACCTAGCTGAATCGGCGCAAAGCCCATATCAGTCAGCCATTTAGGTGCTGCAGGCTCCATAGCAAGCGCAACTGTCGCGTTATCCAATAGGCGCTCATTAAGCACTTCTTTGGCTTTCGCTTGTTGCTCCGCATCTTCTAAGATCACCACTAAACGTTTGTCTTTTTGAAAGGCTGATTTGGCTTGAATGCCTTCGCTAGCAAGATATTGCGTCACTTGAGTAGCGTCGATCGTCTGCTCAGAGCGGTTGCTAATTTGAACCGATGCATTCTCGCCATACCAAGAAGGTAAAGCACTCAGAACCATGATGATAATGGTGGCGATAAGCACCGCGTATTTCCACTTTGAGTAGTGGTTAATTTGTTTTCTTGGAATGCGTTTTTTCACAGTCAAGATCTCTTCTTTTTACCAATCACCGTAAACACGTGCTCAAAAATAGCGCCGGGAAAAAGCAGTGATCGAGCGTTTTAACCAGCTTGGATGGCCAGTTATTTACTGCGATTGGTATAACTAATGCTTTGCGAACACGAACGACAACTAGTCACAACCAAAACAAGCTGATTGAGTAATAGTGAGGCTAATAATTGTGTGTCGCTATATTGGGTTAATTGGCGAGTTCAACGGGCACGAGGTGACCATCGATACGACCAATTTAGGGTCAAACGATTAGCTAAGAAGTTCTCGGAAATGCGAGTATTGAATATTGCCCTCTTTCCACCCAGAAAGCCGGGAGGACGGAGAACTCACAATACTGGTCCAGTGCTGCTTGGAATCCAACAACGGCGTGTTGAAGAGCAGAGAAGCCAGTATTGAAGGGGGAGAGAAGTCGATCAGTAGATGATAAGCAGGCTCAAGGTCGGCCACGCTTTCTTGCTCGTTACTGAGCATACGTCTGAAGTTTGCAGCTTGGAGGCTCGACTCGGTGTCATGATAGTTGGAACTGTCGCCATAAGGCACGGTGCCAAACGGAGCCTTATCGCACTCTAAATAGGCCGACGGATTATCCGTAGTGGCTTGTTTACACTGTTTTATCGAGGAAGATTGTTCATTCTGCGAAGATTGCTCTTGAGCCGACTGAATTTGGAATGGCTTAGAAGGAAACGAATAGCCGTTAGAGTTCACTAAGCCAAAGCTCAGTAAAAACAACATTAAGACTAATCGGGTACCTAGTTTAAGCAATTAACAATAATCCTGAATAGTAAACACTGCGACAATATATAACAGCTATGAAAGTTACAATTGATTTAGAAACACAACCGAACACATTTGACACTACGCTGACAATTGCTGACCTCCTAGCGCTGTATTCACGCATACAAAGTCGTCAAAAAACAAAAAGCCAAGCAATGAATGCTTGGCTTTAATGGGGTATTTGTCGAAGCACTTTTGGCTATCGTTTTCGCGCTCTACGTTAGGCTTTAGGCTTTAGGCTTTAGGCTTTAGGACGCATGATGTTCTTAACCTTACGGCTGTTCTCACCAAAAATACGTTGGATAAGTTGATTCATGTCTTCACGAGAAATCGAGTTAACCGTCGCTTTCACGTTAAACAAAGCTTCTATGCCATAGTCGTACAAAAGATAGCGAGAGACGTACCATGCTTGGTCAATAGTGCTATCATCTAAAGGCGTAAAATCCCCTTCTAATTGCTTGCCCGCAACTTGAAGTTCGCCTAGTGAAACACCGAGTAAAAGATCTGCAACCACTTTATCAATCGCAACTTCTATCTTATCGACATTTTTAGGGTCAATCATCGATCCAATAAACAAGTCATGGCTAGTTTCACCATCTTGAGATGCATAGTAAGCATAAGGTGAGTAATCTAGACTTAAATCTTCACGTATGTAAGTGTCTAAACGAGTAGCAAGTACGCGTAGCAGTAAGTCTTCCATAAAGACATCTTTCGCAGTTTGCCCCCTTACCACACTAGTACTAGCGGAAGGTTCAGCAATCACTCTTAGCGTATACTCGGTACTATTGGCACTGTTGACCTCCAGATCAATGATCGCTTTAGATGGGTGCTTATACTCGACGTTAAAGTCAGGCACGTCGGCTTTTTCCAACAGAATAGAAGCCAAATATTGTCGAACGAGAGGTTTCAGCTCACTTGGGTCAATATCGCCCACAATAACCAGTTGGTTATTTCGCAATTGACCGAATAACTGTTGATGCACATTCTTTACATCCTCGATGGTAACAGCTTCTACACTTTTACCATCGAGTAACACATGATCGCTGTTCGCTTGATACGTGTTTTGATTTATAGCATAAGTGAACTGACCAGCAGAGCTTGCTAAGTAGGATTCTCGATTTTGAATAAACTCTTGTTTAACCGCCTCAAGTTGATCTGGTAATACTTTAACCGATGTAACGATCGCGTTGAGTGCGGCAAAAGCTTCACCTAAGCCGCTATTGTTGAGTCTAATTTCGACGCCATGACGAGTAGAATCGATAAACGGATAAACCTGAATATCTTCACGATCAAGGTGGGCATCAAGCTCCGTTCCAGTAAAATCACCAACGCCACTTCTACCGATAGCAGCAAGAGCCAGCTCTGTCGCTGGATAGAAACTAGGATCTAGAGCCGCCTTACCACCTAAGCTTGTGTAGTAAATACCTACGTCATCACTAGCAAGAGAATCACGCAAGTACCACAAATCAACGCCATTACTTAACGTCCATTTTTGAATGTATGGGTCGACAGATATTTGTTCAACCAACACAATATCGCCTTGCGAACTCGGCACAGCAAAAGTGCTGCCCGCCGCAGCAACCAACGGCGCGTTTCCCACCTGGCTATAAGTGGCTTTTAAGCTATCTAAAGAATTGTTGATTTCGGCTCTATGTTCAGTCTTATTCATGCCAATGATCATGAAATAATCACCAGAAAGTATGCTTTTTATATTGTCATTAATCGCTTTAAGACTGAAGTTGGAAATGAAATCTCCCATACTGGCCTGATAATCTTTCTGTGATTGAACGATTCGGCCAGTCACTAAAGCACTTGCTTTGTTGTTCGCGTGATCGACACCATCTTCTTTATCCCAATCATGCTCAATATTATCGAGTAAGTTTTGGTAGTAGTGCTGCTCACCGACGATCTCCGCCTCCGACACACCGTAATCACGTAATGATGCCAACGTCGAGAGCATCTTTTGCTGTGTCACTTCACGACTTCCGACTGGAAACCCAATGCTTGTTGATAAATAAAGCAGAGCGCCTATTTCAAGCCTGTCTGACGCTATCCATTGAGTAGGCAAAGCCGCATCATTAAATACCGCCTCGAGTCGTTGTTGAATCAATAACTGGGAGGTTTCATCCAACCAACGTTGGTGCTGTTGATCGTGAGTTTCAATGATGTTTGAACCTCGGTTAAACGCCAATGCAATACTTGGGGCTTCTCTCTTCGTATACTCAACATAGTCACCTTCGTTGAAAGTGGTGACTTTCTGTTTTAATGGTTTAGGCGTTTCACCACGCTGCCAGCTAGAAAACTTCGCTTCGATTAATGGGATCACGGTTTCGATATCCACATCACCCGAGACAACGAGCTCTACGATTTGTGGTTGATACCAAGTCTGGTAAAAGTCGGTTAGGGTTTGAGAAGTGGCATTTACAACCGATTCTTTAGTTCCCAATGCGTCTTGATATTCATACGGGCTACCTTCAATAAAGTGGTCATGAAACACTTCTGAGAATGATTTATCATCAAGACGAGCCATACGAAACTCACCAAGAATCACTCCCTTTTCCTTTTCAACTTCTGAACTGGCGAGATCCAATCCATCACCGATGTCTCGCATCCACGTTAGGGCTGACTGTAATTGGACGTTATCGGGTAAATCTAGCTCATATACCGTCTCTTCATAAGAGGTATAAGCATTAATATCATCACCAAAACTAGCACCTGCATCTTCAAATAGTCGAATCACATCGTTTTGCGAGAAGTTCTTACTGCCATTAAATGCCATGTGTTCGACAAAATGCGCATAACCTTCTTGTTGACGAGTTTCTTGAATAGAGCCTGCATGTACGACTAAACGAACAGAAACTGGCGCTTCATGATCAGGGTAAACATGATAGGTAAAGCCATTATCTAGTTGGCCTGAAGTCCAAGCCGGGTCCGGTTGGATGAAGGTGTCAGTCGTTTTGGATGTTGAACTACAGCCAACCAAGGTAAGGCATATTGCCGTCGCTAAATAATATGTTTTCATAACAACCTCTTAATGTCATTCATCGACAATATACAGCTTGAGTTAATGATTATTATTTAATACTGAACCGAATGAGTATCTTTGTGATCTGGATCTTTATTTTATAAATTGCACTCAGTTATATAAGGCGCAAATTACGAGCATTTAAAAGTCAGTAACTAGTTTAAAAGTGACAAGCTTGAAAGTGATGAATTAAAAAGTAACGAGTTTAAAGACTAACCCTAACCCAAATAAAAAAGCCAAATGACGGTGCATTTGGCTTAGATTCGACATCATATATTCAGGGTGAAAGCGACTTTTCTGAAAAGTCACTTTACTCAATCAGCTTAACTTTGTGGCCTTAACAAATTCTTCAACTGGTAGCTGTTATCTCCAAAAATTTCTTTAGCATACTCCGTCATATCTTTACTAGAAATTGAATCTGTCGTTCCCTGTAAGTCAAACAGTGCCTCAACACCATAGTCATGAATTATGTAACGTGAAATAAACCAAGCTTGTTGCGTGGGCTTATATTGAAGTGGCGTGAGGTCAGCCACTAGCTGTTTAGCTGCGGTTCGAGTCTCATCTTCAGAAATGCCTTTAACGGCTTCAGCAATAACTTTATCAATCGCCTGTTCTATCTTATCTGAGTTCTCAGGCGCAGCTAAAGAGCCGACCAACCAGTCATAACTTGGCTCACTGTCTTGAGATACCGAATACACAAAAGGCGCATAATCCAAGCCTAACTCTTCACGAACGTAAGCCGTTAGGCGGCTCGACAATACACGCTGCAGCATATCGTCCATGAACACATCCTTTGCTGTTTTCTCTCGAGCTTGCTGAGAAATAATACGTAATAAGTACTGGCTGCTGTCTTCATTATTGATAGATATATCGATTCGTTCTTTCGAATCAGTGCTATAGGCAACTTGATAGTCAGGAGACACAACGGCTTCCAATGGCAATGAAGCAACATATTGGCGTACGAGAGGCTTAATTTCAGATGGTTTAATATCAGCAACGATGACAAGCGTATTGTCTCTTAACTTCTGAAAGAGTTGGTGCTGAACGTCAAGTATATCTTGAGATGTCACGGCTTCAATATCTTCACTTTCCAGCATGATATGACGACTGCTATCTTGATAACTATTATGGTTAACCATTTTCATAAACTGACCCACTGGTGTTTCTAGATAAGCCGTGCGATCTTGTGCAAATGCAGATTTCACAGCCTCAAGCTGATCGCTGTCAATTTTAGGTTCGGTCACAATGGTATACAGCGCAGCTAAGCCTTCTGCGAGCGTCTTTTTCTTAGTGCTTATTTCCAGCCCATGATGAGTAAAGTTGATGAAGGAATAAATTTGGATGTCTTTGCGTTTCAAATGGGTATTTAATTCCGATCCACTGAATTTACCAACACCACTACGGATCGATGCTGAAATCGCCACCTCTGACGCAGGAAATAAAGAAGAATCTAGGGCTGCTTTTCCACCTTCACTCGCATAATAAACACCAACATTATTACCCACCTCAGGGTTTCGTAAATACCAAACCTCGATACCATTGCTCAATGTCCATTGTTGTAAGTTAGGATCCTCACTCACCTGAATTTGTTTCACAATGTCGCCTTGAGATTCTGGCACGCTAAACGCAGAACTTGCGGTAACAAGCAGTGGTTTATTACCTGTCTTTTTATAGGATTTTCTGACATCTTTTAGCTCATTCTCCATGGCTTGAAGATCTTCCTTAGAAGATAAACCTAACCCCAAAATGTAAGGGCTAGAAAGCAAATCATCTAAGTTATCATTCACGGCCTCGAGATCCGTATTCGCAAGAAACGTTTTCAAACTCGACTTATAATCAAGCTGTGATTGAACGGGTTGGTTAATCACCAATGCTGTCGATTTACCATCAGCATGAGCCACAGCATCCATTTGATCCCAGTTTAGTTGAATATCGTCAAGGTTCGCTTGGTATTGCTGAAGCACACTCGCCAACTCATATTCACTTACGCCATAATCACGCAAAGAGGCGAGAGTAGAAACAAACTGCTGCTGACTTTGCTCTCGGCTACCAACAGGAAAACTGACGGTAGTAATCGAATACCTTTGGTACTCTAATAAGTAGGGTGTTGAAAAAACCCACTGCACAGGTAACGCAGCGTCAACAAAGTCAGAATTCAACCTTTGTTGGATAAGTTGTTGAGCAATATCATCTAACCAAAGCTGATGTTGTTGCTCATGGCTCTGTGTCACTCTTTCCCCACGATCAATGACTATCCCGATGCTCGGTGGCTCGACAGCAGATCCATACGCCACAAAATCTTGAGTATTGTAATCCACTGACGTGTTCTTCACGGGAACCGGTGTTGTGCCTCTTTGCCAATCAGAGAAAGTGTCTTCAATCAAAGGGATCACTTCTGCCAGTGTGATATCACCAGAGACAATCACTTCGGTTAACTGAGGTTGATACCAGGTTTGGTAATAGTTCTTTAATTCTTGAACATTCGCTTTAGAAACGGATTCTTTATTGCCAATAGGATCGTTACTTTGGTAAGTCGTCCCTTCAACCAGATGATCGTAGAACTTAAACGAGAGAGGTTTATCTTCAACTCGCGTGTATCGAAACTCTCCAAGTATCACACCTTTCTCTTTTTCGATTTCAGCTTCGGACAGCAATAAACCATCGCCAATGTCTCTAAACCAAGCCAGCGCTTTATCTAAATTCTTATTGTCAGGTAGATCTAATTTATAGAGGGTTTCTTGGTAAGAGGTGTAAGCATTTAAGTCTGCACCAAAACTGGCACCAGATTGCTCAAATAGCTCAACCACCTCATTTCCTGAAAAGTTCTTGCTGCCATTGAACGCCATATGCTCAACAAAGTGGGCGTACCCTTTCTGTTGTTCGCTCTCTTGCAAAGATCCGGCATGCACTAGTAAGCGTACCGAGACCGGTTGTTCTTGGTCAGGGTAGACATGGTAGGTTAATCCGTTATCTAACTCTCCTTTGACCCAGTATGGATCGGATTTCAATAACGTTTGTTGTTGAGGAGTAGAGCTGCAACCTAGCAATGTGGAGCTCAATACGACGACTAAATAGTATGCTTTCATAACGATCTCTTTGAAGGGCTTTCCTCCAATATATCCGATCGCAATAGCATAATAATTTTATATAAATTCAGTCATTTAAATTTTGAGAGACAATCTAAACATGCATGAAACTGTCAACTTTATAAATTACACAAGCTGATAGTCATAGGTTGTAGATCGGGGTATCAGGTCCTCTTAAATTCGCTTCATCTCCAAGCTTATGATTCGATTCCTTTAAACTAATTTATTGGATTCCTTTAAACAAGTTTCTCACATCCCTTTAAAAAGAGCTTGGGAAGCACGGCTGATCGGTAACTTTTCTCCAGAAACATACGCCGACATCTGACCTGAGAGCCCTTTCTTTACCTTATCAATGGCCGACACTTTCACCACCACCGAACGATGGATCTGCCAGAACTCATCCGGGTTAAGCTGGGCGATCAGCTCTTTTAGAGACACGCGAAGAATAAACTCCTCTAGAGAGCCGCCTTGGCTTTTTTTGAATATCGAGACGTACTTGTCTTCCGCTTTGAAGTAAGCCACATCATCGACAGCGATTAAGTGAATGTCTTCTCCGACACTGGCTTTAAGCCATGTTAGATATTGAACTTGCTGTGATGTTGATTGAGATAATAGCTGAAGCTGACTCATTAACGCCGTAATATCGGGCTGTTCTGGCGTAATACCTGATTGTGTTTGATTGCTCGACAGACGCGCTTGCACCTTCTGACATGTCGCTAGTAAACGCTCTTCATTGATAGGCTTAAGCAGGTAATCCATCGCATTGTGCTCAAAAGCTTTGACCGCGTATTCGTCATAAGCCGTGATAAACACAATCAATGGCGGTGAAGCTAGCTTGTTGAGTTGTTTCACCAGCGAGATGCCATCTAGCTCAGGCATACGAATATCGAGAAAAGCCACGTCGGGCTTAAGCTGCTGAATACTCTGCATCGCCTCCAAACCATTTTGTGCCTTGCTGACGATCTCTAGCTCCGGCCAAACCTCAGCCAAACTCTTGTCTAG
>NZ_AJZM02000127.1 GCF_000272405.2 Vibrio tasmaniensis 1F-187 | reverse complement strand
TATCAATTACTGCCTATGAATAAGTTCTTATGATAGGAGGCTCAATAACAAACTTATCTAAAACCACTGAACAACACCTCAATGAAGACAGGATAATGAATTCATGTTCGAGAAATACAAAAATCAAAGTGTTGGCTTCCAACTTAAGTTGGTCATTTTGCTGTGCTTACTTATCGCCTTTGGCTCTATCGCAACGCTCGTGTATCGCAATGCCTCACAAGTATTATTAGACAACACGTTAAGGGAACACCAATCCAAAGTAGAAGCGATGGCCAAAACCATATCTGGCCAATTCGATGCCTACCTGCATACCGCCAAAGTTTTAGAATCCACCTTTCGTAACGGTTACCTTGCAGGTGTTTATGTTGAGAATTACGACGTTGAGTTCAACGGTCATTCCATTCCTAACCTGACTCAATATGGTGAGAGCCTAATCAACGACACTAAACTCGTTGATAGCTTTACTCGCGACACCGGCGCTGTAGCAACCCTATTTGCCCCATTTGGCGATGACTTTATTCGCGTGTCTACTTCTCTTAAAAAACCGTCAGGGGAACGTGTTGTTGCCACAACGTTAGGCAAGGATCATCCTGGCTATAACAAACTCAAAAATGGCGAAGCTTATTACGCGCAAGTGAAGCTCTTCGGCCAACGCTACATTACCTACTACGCGCCTTTAACGAATGCACAAGGCAAAGTTAACGGTGTCTCTTTCATTGGTCTACCCGTAGAAGAGGCGACACAAAACCTGTTCGAGTCATTGCGTTCTGTCTCATGGGGCGATACTGGCTATACCATCATCGTTGACAATGAAGAAGAGCATCAAGGCCAGTACTTACTGCACCCTACTAATGCTGGAGGTGATAAATCTATTGTGGATGTTGCCGACTACGACGGTAACAAACCTTTCTATCAGCTCTTTGAGCAGCCATCCGGCTTGATTCTCTACCCTTTTGAGTATCAAGGAACAGTGGGCGAAAAATACCTCGTCTATACCGAAGTCCCGGGGTGGAATTGGAAACTACTTGGCGGCACATTTATTAATGAAGTCACTAAAGGCAGCGACGAACTGCTGAAACTTATCGCGATAATCGCGACCTTGATTGCCGCCGCTACCATCGTCGTGTTAACGCTCGTATTGAATCGCACGTTGACGCCGTTAACGACTTTAAACGAATACATGATGCGCTTAGGAAAAGGCGAAGTCAGCTTACATATTCCAAACAACGGCAAACAGACTAAGAATGAAATCAGCAACCTAAATACCGGCGTTGCGAATATGGCTGCTCAATTGAATACACTCGTTGGAGAAATTCGTACGACCAGTGATCAAGTACAAAACAGCTCTAGCAGTGTGTCACAGGATGCTAGCCACAATCTGAGCCAATCTGACCGCCAGCAAGCACAGGTTGAGCAAGTCGTTACCGCTATTGAAGAGATGGCTACCTCGGCAGAATCTGTAGCGCAGCAAGTGAATAGCATTGCTGAAAATGTTCGCCTTGCAAATGAAGACAGCCAGAAAGGTTTAGAAGTCGTTGAAGGTGTGTGTATTGATGTTGCCCAGCTAAATGATCAATTAGACAAATCAGCATCGGCCATCGAGCAAGTGAGTTCTGATAGCGAAAGCATTCAAACCGTCACCAAGATGATTGATGACATCGCAGAACAAACCAACTTACTTGCGTTGAACGCTGCAATAGAAGCAGCGCGAGCGGGGGATCAGGGTCGTGGTTTTGCCGTGGTCGCTGACGAAGTAAGAACATTGGCTCATCGTACACAAACGTCAGTACAAGACGTAGTGAGCATCATCGAGAAGTTGAAATCTTCAACTAACAATGCCGTGAACCTGATGACACAAAGCCAATCGAATGCCAACCAAGTACTTGATAAAGCGCAAGAAGCAGGCACAGCCCTAGAGTCGATTGCCTCTCAAGTTGAATCTATTGCTTCTCAAGCTGAAACCATTGCTGCGACATCAGAAGAGCAAGCTCAGGTTTCTCAAGAAATAGCAGCGAACGCGCATGCGATCAGCGATTTGAACCAGCAAAGCCGTGAAACCAGCGCTAAGACTTCTCACAGTGCTGATGAACTTCAAAAACAAGCTGAGTCGTTAAAGAACCAAGTTAACTTCTTTAGCTAAAAACCGAGTTCACTGTTTCTATCAGTGACTTGCTCATAACCAATAGAGCCAACCATACGTTGGCTCTATCTCTTCACTGACAGCCTCTGTATCTTCACTAATTGCCGTAAACCAAGACAGCTGCGTTTATTCTAGCGCCCCACTATGCTTCCTGTTAAAATTTTGGACTTGAAATTTCTACCTCGAGTTCGCAATGACTTACCAATGCCCTTTGTGTCACCAACCTTTATCTCAAAACGATCGTACGTTTAAGTGTGAAAAGAACCATCAGTTCGACCTAGCGAAAGAAGGCTATGTTAATTTGATGCCAGCACACCACAAACGCTCAAAAGATCCAGGTGACAACAAAGAGATGATGCAGGCTCGTCGCCGCTTCCTTGAAGGCAACCACTACGATCCAATGCGTCAAGCCGTTGTTGGTTTATGCGCTAGCTATCTGCCAGCAACCGCCCCTAGCCTATTAGATATCGGTTGTGGTGAAGGTTATTACACCAATGAAATTGCGGTAAACCTTCAAGAAAAGAATGGTGCGACTTTTGGCCTAGACATTTCTAAGATTGCTATCAAATACGCAGCTAAACGCTACCCTGCTGTCGACTTCTCAGTCGCTTCGAGCCATCGCCTGCCCTTTGCGGAAAACAGCTTAGACGGCATTCTACGCATTTATGCGCCTTGCAAGGCTGAAGAACTGCAGCGCACCATCAAAGACAATGGCGTGGTGATCACCGTGACACCGGCTAGCCGACACCTGTATCAGCTGCGTGATGCAATTTATGATGGTGTTCGCTTGCACGACGAAGATCCAGAAATGATTGAAGGTTTTACTCTTGATCACCAAGAGCAACTAAACTATATGATGGAACTATCGGGGTCAGACGCATTCGACCTGCTACAGATGACGCCGTTTGCTTGGAAAGCGAGTGAAGAGTTTAAACAACAACTCATTGATGCTGAGCAATTCAACTGTGAAGCGGACTTTATGCTGCGAGTGTACCGCAAACAGATTTAATTGATATTGATTATCGTTTGCATTGAAATATCATCTTGCCTCCTTTAGTATGCGTGTTCTTCAAGGAGGCATTTCATGCAACGTATTATTCTTATCGGATTAGCAACCCTGCTCACGGCTTGTACTAATCAACCTTCAAACAACACTTCTCAAAAAGTGGCTAACACGCAAACGGAAACCGTTTCCACATTCTATGATTACCAGTTTGCTTCTCCACAAGGCGAAACGCTTTCTCTCGATGCATTTCCTAAACAGCTGATTGACGCTGATGTGGTTCTTATTGGCGAATGGCACACTCACTCAGCAATCCATCGATTCCAAACCGATTTCTTAAAAGCACGTCGCAACGCCACATCAAACATCGCGCTTTCAATGGAACAATTCACTCGAGAACATCAAGACACATTAAACCAATATCTCAATGATGAAATTGGCGAACAAATTCTTATGTCTCAAGCGGCTGCTTGGCCAAACTACGAAAGTGATTATCGCGCACTGGTTGAGTTTGCTAAAGCCAATGACGTCGATATCATTGCGGCAAACGCACCAAAACCCTTCGTACAATGCATTGGCCGTAAGGGGTTACCCTATCTAGATCAGCTAACGACGGAACAACGTCAATGGATTGCTTCAGAAGTGGATACTGGCGATAGCCCTTACAAAGACAAATTCATGGCTTCGATGCATCACGGCACGCCAGAGCAAACAGAAAAGCAGTTTGCCGCTCAAGTAACATGGGATGAAACCATGGCGGAGTCGATTGTCGGTTACCTAACATCCAACCCAGATCAGCAAGTGATTCATGTTGCTGGCAAGTTCCATACAGAAGATGGTTTAGGCACAGCTGCATCGATTCTGCGTCGCAATCCCAATCTAAAAATTGCGATTATCAGCCCAGTTAAGGAAATCGCTTCAGATAGCAGTGACTACCAGCTCAAAGTGCTTTCTCCACCCGCTCGCTTTATTAAAAAAGAGAACAGAATGAAGGCATACAAACACCTATCTAAGCGCGGCGCTAGCCTAGAGTGCGACTAAACCATCCTTATCCATTCTTATAAGAGAACGAAACGATGGGCTAATTCTAGATAACTAGCCCATCGACAGAGCTTCATTGGCTCCTATCATCCACTCTAACTCTATATAACATTCAAATTCCTTATCGGCACAAGATTTGCTTAATAACTAGACGGTTTGACTAAGCAGACGAAAAAACAATGTGCGAATAAAAAAACATCACCACGGTGATTAAATGCACAAGTTTTTCACACCTCTGCCGATACTATATTTAAGGATAGGTAAGGAGAGCGATATGACACCAGTAGGAACGAGTAATACTCAGCTGTATTCACCTGCGAAAATGAACGCACAGAATAAAAGCACCGAGGCTGAAAAGCCTGCTCCACTCAAGGTGGAACAAAATACCGTTAAGCTTTCCGATGAAGGAAAAGCGCTATTATCTGCTCTTAAACAAATCGATAAAGAATCAAAAAAATTCGAAGCGGAAAATGCAACCGTTACCGATAAAGTTGAATCGTTCGCTCACGGCGCATTAGGCATGGACCACCCAGACAAGGTTGAAGAAGAGGATGATGGCTCTTATTCAGCGGGGCAATTCTTGTCCGCGGCACTTACCGTAGGTGGCATTCTTATCGCTTTAGTCTAACTTTTTGCTTTAACCTAATTTCGCTTTAGCCTAACTTTACAGCTCTGCTTCTCTATTCTTTCATTACCTACCTTTTATTGAATAGAAGCAATTTGTCGTCACGACAACAGACCTGATTTGGTCTAAAAAACGAGTTCATTCCATAATTCCGCTCTCATTTTAATGGAATAATACTCGTGAAAAACACTTTTGAGCTTATTGATAAGCCTACCTTCTTTGGTGCTATTGCACTCCTACTCACGATAGTTTTCCCGCTCATTTTGTTCCCAGCACAGGGCGCAGACTGGATTGCGGTTGCGAAAACATTCATGACGGATCAACTTGGATTTCTATATCTTGCTCTAGGCCTAGCTGCTTGTGCCTTCATGGTTTACGTTGTGTTCAGTGACATGGGACAAATTAAACTGGGTGAAGCTGATGAAGAACCTGAGTTCAAAACTGCATCATGGGCAGCAATGCTTTTCTGTGGTGGTATCGGCGCAAGTATCTTGTACTGGGGCTGTATTGAGTGGGCTTACTACTACCAATCACCGCCTTTCCAACTAGAACCCGGAAGTGAAGAAGCGGTTCGTTGGGCGGCAACTTATGGTTTGTTTCACTGGGGACCAATCGCTTGGTCTATCTACCTGATCCCAGCGATTCCTATCGCTTACTTCTTTTATGTGCGTAAACAGCCTGTTCTAAAGATTTCTAGTGCGTTAATGCCTGTTCTTGGTGAACACCGCAGTAAAGGCGTACCTGGAAAAATCGTCGATATCCTATTCATTTTCGGTCTACTGGGTGGCGCTGCGACAACACTAGGTTTAGCAGCACCTCTCATCACTGAAGGCCTGAATCACCTATTCGGTCTACCTAAAAACAACCTTACGCAAGCAATGGTTCTTTTAGTTTGTACGGCAATTTTTGCTTACTCTTCTTATGCTGGCTTGGAAAAAGGCATCAAGATCCTGAGTAACATCAATTTCTGGGGTGCAATGGGTCTACTGACTTTCGTTCTGATCGCCGGTCCAACAATCTTCATGCTAGAAACAGGTTTAGACTCGATTGGTCGTCTACTGTCTAACTTCTTCGTGATGGCAACGTGGGCTGAACCATTTGGTGGTTACGGTACCTTTGAGAACACTCACTTCCCACAAGACTGGACCATTTTCTACTGGGCATGGTGGCTAGTATTTGCACCAAGTATGGGCCTGTTTGTTGCGCGTATCTCTCGCGGAAGAACCATTAAACAAATGGTGTCAGGTTCAATTTTCTTTGGCTCTCTAGGTTGTTTCTTGTTCTTCATGATCTTAGGTAACTACGGTTTATCCCTACAGTTATCTGGTGAGCTAGATGTCGTTGCAATCCTAAACGAAGAAGGCGCAACCAAAGCGATTTTCTCAATGCTGGCACAACTGCCAATGAGCACGTTAGTGATCGCCGTATTTACACTGTTGTGTATTATTTTCACTGCGACAACGTTCGACTCGATTTCTTACATTTTGGCTTCTGTGGTTCAGAACAACGTGACCGAAGAGCCAATGCGTTGGAACCGTATGTTCTGGGCATTCACACTGTCGTTCTTGCCAACGATTCTGATGTTCTTGGGTGGTCTAAGTACGCTACAAACGGCAGCAATAGTTGGTGGCTTACCGCTACTGGTGATCTCTGTGATGCTGATGATTTCAGCGGTTCGTGCAACGAGCCTCGACCTACGCCATCAAGACGCGTACATCGAGCCAACGATCAACATCGAAGAACTACCAGATATGGACCCTTGGTCTGCAGAAGGTATGGCGCTGGCTCAATTTGAGAAAGAAAAAGATGCTGCGCAAGAGGCCGCAGAACTTGAGCGAGTTGCTTACACAGAACTTGCCGCAGTGAAGAAAGAAATTCGCGCTTATGTGTTAGAACAAGGTTCACAAATGGAAACTCACGAGTTACCAGAGAACCTACAACAAGCACTTGAGCAGGCCGAGAGTAATCTTAGTGCCGCACAAGCGAAAAAAATCGAGTTATCTGAGCAAGCTCAGAATGCTCGTATCACGTTCAACCAGGTGGTTGCAGACTTACCGCTTGCTTGACATTAGCCATGACACAGTCCATTGATTTGGACCCTCCTAAATACGACAAAGGCTCACAGAAATGTGAGCCTTTTTTTATGCTTTTCAAAAAATTGGAGTTATTGCTCAATTTCACATTGATGAAATAAATATGAAACGACTTTGACACAAATCGATGTTCTAATCATCCCGCTTATATAAAAAGGGATAACCAATGAAGCACATTATAAAACCAATCATTGCCGCAGTGGCAACCTCAACACTTTCATTCAACGTACTTTCAGCAGAAATCAAAAACGTCATTCTGATGATTGGCGATGGAATGGGACCTCAACAAGTTGGCCTGTTAGAAACCTACGCAAACCAAGCACCAAACTCGATCTATAAAGGGAACAAAACCGCCCTTTATCAACTTGCTCAAGAAGGGGTTATTGGTTCATCCCTGACTCACCCAGAAGATGCAATTGTGGTCGATTCTGCTTGTTCAGCCACCATGCTTGCAACCGGTATCTACAGTGGCTCAGAAGTGATTGGCATTGATTCTCAGGGCAATCATGTTGAGACGGTTCTTGAGAAAGCTAAAAAGGCAGGTAAAGCAACAGGACTCGTGTCCGATACGCGCTTAACTCACGCCACGCCTGCTGCATTTGCTGCTCACCAACCTCACCGTTCGCTAGAAAACCAAATTGCTAACGACATGCTAGAAACTGGTGTTGATGTAATGCTTTCGGGAGGGCTACGTCATTGGCTCCCTAAATCGACCAACGACAAAGGTGAAACCTATAAGCAACTTGAAAAGCTGACTCAAGGTGATGTTTACCTAAAATCAAAACGTAAAGACGACCGTAACCTTCTTGCAGAGGCAGAGAAAGACGGCTACCAACTGGCATTTAACCGCAGCATGTTAGAAGATGCTAAAGGCGATAAGCTACTTGGCCTGTTCGCCTACTCAGGCATGGATGACGGCATCGCTTACAGCAACAAGGAAAAAAGTGACGAGCGAACTCAGCCAAGCTTAAAAGAGATGACACAAAAAGCACTCAACATCCTATCCAAAGATGAAGATGGCTTTTTCCTAATGGTCGAAGGTGGCCAAATAGATTGGGCAGGCCACAGTAACGATGCCGGCACTATGCTGCATGAACTGCTCAAGTTTGATGAAGCGATCCAAACTGTGTATGAATGGGCAAAAGATCGTGAAGACACGATCGTGATTGTGACCGCAGACCACGAAACAGGATCTTTTGGCTTCAGCTACTCTTCTAACGACCTACCAAAACCACAGAAACGTTCTGGTGAAGCCTTCGTCGACCGCAACTATGCACCTAACTTTAACTTTGGCGCATTCGATATTCTTGATGGTTTATATAATCAAAAGCAAAGCTACTACGGCATGATCAGCGAATTTCAGAAGCTGGATAAAGCGCAGCAAACACCTGAAAAACTGGCTGAGATCGTCAACAAGAATAGTGAGTTCCCTATTACAGCTGAACAAGCGAAAAACGTATTAGCGAGTAAGCCGAATCCATACCGATTGGCTCAACACAAATACTTATCGGCAGAAGAAGTGCCTGCTATCAACGATTTCGATGCATTCTTCCCTTATAACGACCGCGGTAACTTGCTTGCTCGTGAACAGGCAACAAGTCAAAACATCGTTTGGGGTACAGGTACACATACTCACACACCAGTGAACGTGTTTGCTTGGGGGCCAGCAGAGAAAATACTGCCCGTTTCAAAAATCATGCACCACTCAGAGCTAGGTGAGTACATTAAACAACAAGTAAACTAGCCTGAATCTTTTTTACTCGTTTTACTTAGCGCCCTACGGGGCGTTTTTTGTTTTAAGCCTTTAAGTTAAGTAATTAAGTAAATTTAGGCGACGCCAAATAGCAAAACAGCCGCTCAAGAGCGGCT
>NZ_AJZM02000126.1 GCF_000272405.2 Vibrio tasmaniensis 1F-187 | reverse complement strand
CAAGTGAATCGTCACTTGTGGCTCTGTTTAGTTTTAGGGAGCAGCTATTAGCTAATAGCTTACGCGTTCAATTCATGTTGAATTACGTAATCCAAAGCACCGACTACCGCTGCAACTTGAGCGTCATTACACTCTTCGTCAGTCACTTTGTCGCTGTCTGGGTAAACCTCTGTGGTTGTTCCGTACTTACAGTCGGTCACGCCGCCACATAAGCCAAGCTTCTTCATTGGGTAGTTGATCACACCGTGTTGAGTGACGTCTGAACCAATGATCTTGCCTTCGTCATCCGCAGGCGCAATGTGCGTTACTTTTTCTACTGAAGCAATTACTGCCGCTTGGAATTCTGGTTGCGGGTTTTCAGTATCGCCAACCGTGTAGAAACCATCTGGAATCATACCTTCGATGTACTTAATACCATCACGAGCCGCGAGTGCTGGTCGGAATTCAGTTTCATCAGAGTCTGTCGTCTCATGCAGGTCAACGTGAACCAATACTTCTGGCAAAGAGGCCACTAAAGCTCGTAGGTTTGCTGATTCTTCTGCTGGTGTACCGTCATAGAAAGAGCGGTTTGGATCAACAGCATTTGGGTTCCAGCGGTTGATCACCTCGTAACCCCAAGGGCTTACACAAGGTGCTACTACAATGTTGAAGTGCACTGTGTATTTCTCTGCTTGGGTCGCTGCAAATTTGATAGCGCCATGCACACCACTGGTTTCGTAACCGTGAACGCCACCTGTAACGAGAATGGTCGGCTTTGAATCGTCCCAGTTTTTGCTCTTAATTGCGAAAAGTGGGAAGCGAGCTTCGTCGTAGCTCAGTGCACCGTATTGTTCGATATCAAAACGGTCTGCAAGTGCTTTAATCTTTGGCACAACTTCTTGTTGGTATTCACGCTTAACCGTTCTTTGAGCTAACCATGCTTGACGTTCTGCTTGTTGCCACTTTTGTCCTGGCTTACCAATTGGGTAGGTAGATTCACTTTTCATCTATACTTTTTCTTTTATGTTCGTGAAAGATTGAGACAGATTATTCCTGTCTAACAGAGACAGCAATAGAAAACACAACTTGTGACTTTATTTTTTACAGACTCATAACTTTGATGAGTGAATTGATGATGTTACATTTCATCGATGGTTCAATCCTTTAAAAAGAGACAATAAAATGGCTGGAGCAAGTTTATTAACACTGCTAGATGACATTGCAACCGTGTTGGATGATGTCGCACTGATGTCTAAGGTGGCAGCTAAAAAAACCGCAGGCGTCTTGGGTGACGATTTAGCCCTTAACGCTCAGCAGGTATCAGGTGTTTCTGCTGAAAGAGAAATCCCAGTGGTATGGGCGGTCGCAAAAGGCTCATTTAAAAATAAGTTGATTTTGGTTCCGGCGGCATTATTGATCAGTGCGTTCATCCCTTGGTTGATCATGCCACTTCTCGTGATTGGTGGTCTGTTTCTTTGTTTTGAAGGGGCGGAGAAAATCTTAGAGAAGCTCTTTCCTCATACTCATCAACATGACGAGAAGGAAGAGGATACGAGTACTGGCGAATCCATAGAGGAATATGAGAAGAGAAAGGTCTCAGGCGCGATTCGTACCGACTTCATATTATCTGCGGAAATCATTGTGATTGCGCTAGGTACCGTAACGGGTACAAGTATCCTTACTCAGATTCTTGTCGTGAGTTTGATAGCCGTTGTGATGACGATTGGTGTTTATGGCTTAGTGGCAGGGATCGTTAAGCTGGATGATTTAGGTTTCTATCTCCAGCGCACGTCGAATGGCAGTACCATTAAAACCCGTTTGGGTGATGGGTTAGTCGCCTTTGCACCAAAGCTGATGAAGATGCTTGCTGTGGTCGGTACAGCTGCGATGTTCTTGGTTGGTGGCGGTATTGTGGTGCACAACGTTCCTGCGATTCATCATTTAATTGAACCGATTATTATGGATTTTAGTGGACATACGATTGCGACAGCGGTGGTACCGACGCTATTAAATGGTGTGATTGGGGTTTTAGCTGGATTGATTGTCGTTGTTGTTTGGACTGCGATTGGAAAAATACGCGGTAAGTAATCGTTCATTATTTTTATAATAAGACAGTCTTTCATCGAAACAAAAAAGGGTCACCATAATTATTATGGTGACCCTTTTTCGTTAAATGGAGGCGTTTACTTAACAGCCCAAGCGCTTATTTTACAGCCCAAGCAATCGTCTCGCCGCCACGGATTGGCACAACGATGTCTGAACCGAAAGGCATGGTTTCAGCAACATTCCACTCTTCTTTAACGAGCGTGATTGTGTCTGCATTACGTGGCATGCCGTAGAAATCCGGACCATTGTGGCTTGCAAACGCTTCCAAGTTCTCAATCTTGCCTTCTAAATCGAATACTTCAGCGTACAGTTCAACCGCAGCGTGTGCTGTGTAAGAACCTGCACAACCACATGCTGACTCTTTAGCGCCTTTCGCGTGTGGCGCAGAATCGGTACCCAAGAAGAACTTCTTGCTACCGCTTGTTGCCGCTTCGATAAGTGCTAACTGGTGTGTGTTGCGCTTAAGGATAGGTAGGCAGTAGAAATGTGGCTTAATGCCGCCAACCAGCATGTGGTTACGGTTGTAAAGCAAGTGGTGAGCTGTGATGGTTGCCGCTACGTTCTCGTTAGCGTTCTTAACGAAAGTCGCTGCATCTGCAGTCGTGATGTGCTCTAGAACGATCTTCAGGTTAGGGAAGTCGTTAACAATCGGTGCTAGAACCGTGTCTAGGAACTCTTTTTCACGGTCAAAGATATCAACATCGTGAGCCGTTACTTCACCGTGTACAAGCAGCAACATACCCACTTCTTGCATCGCTTCTAGTACGTGGTAGATCTTTTGAGCTGAAGTTACACCTGAATCCGAGTTTGTCGTTGCGCCAGCAGGGTATAGCTTCGCCGCTACAACAGCGCCAGATTCTTTCGCTTTGCGAATTTCATCAGGTGTTGTGTTGTCTGTTAGGTAAAGTGCCATTAGAGGCTGGAACTGTTCACTTGGCTGCTCTGCCATGATGCGTTCACGGTAAGCAAGAGCCATTTCGGTATCGGTTACCGGTGGGATGGTGTTTGGCATGATTAACGCTCGACCATTGTAGCGGCTGATATCGCGGACTGTATCTTTTAATACTTCGCCATCGCGTAGATGAACGTGCCAGTCGTCAGGACGAGTAATCGTAAGTTGTGTCATTGAAGGCTCCCACCATTTGAAGTGTTATGTAGTTGGAGCCTAAACTCAGCGAAATCTGTGAAAGCAATCGCTTACGTTTAGGCGACAGGATGATAGTGGAAAAGCACTTTCATTTCATCCTATTTTTAACTCTTCAGGGTTAGGAGCTTGTTTTTATGGATATTTTATTCGGTATCTATTTGTTAATAAGGGTTAGCGGGTGGCTACCCACAGACCATGGATCATTCCTGGAACCCAGAAGAAGAAGGTCAGGACGATGTTAATCAGCAAATCTTTACCTGCACCGCGAGCGAAGAACACACCAACGGGCGGAAGCAATACACATAAAATGATAATGACGAGTTTGTTCATGATAAATCCTTTTTATTCAATGAAAGTTCAATGCGATAACCGTGTTCATATTATAGAACGTATAGAGAGTGTTAATGCATTGCTGTCTTAATGTATACAAGGCAGTGATTTAAACATCTCAAGATATTAGCTTAGTATCAAGTGTTTAATGCCTGCCAGTTTATCTATTTATAACCATTTGTTAGCATTGAGACAAACAACAAAACATTGGAATCGTTATGTCGCAGTCACCTTTGGATCAAAAGGCTTTGGAGCAAGAGCTTTCAGGTCAACAGCCCTCCTTATCTCAAATTAATGTGTTTCCGGTTAAATCAGTGGGCGGGATCGCACTCTCTTCTGCTTGGGTCGAAAAACAGGGCCTTACCTTCGATAGACGCTTTATGTTGGCACTGGCTGACGGCTCAATGGTTACAGCGCGTAAGTACCCGAAAATGGTCAAGGTGTCTTCAAGCTTGCAGCCAGACGGTTTGATTTTTACTTACGAAGGCAAAGATCCCCTGCGTCTAAAGTATGTAAATTTCAAGATGCAAGAAGCACCAGCAACGGTTTGGAAAGACAGTTTTACTGCTTACACCACCAATGATGAAGCCGATGATTGGTTCAGTGATGTGCTCGGAGTTCGTGTTGAGCTACTGTTTTCTGGTGAGCAATCGAATCGTGTTCGTGAAAAACTCGGTCAGAACGTCAGTTTCGCTGACGGCTATCCAATGTTAGTGATCAGCCAAGCCTCTCTAGATGAGCTTAATCGCCGCAGCCCTGAAGTTCATTCGATGGATCAGTTCCGCACCAACTTCGTTGTTTCGAATACAGAAGCCTTTGCTGAAGATGGTTGGAAGCGTATCCGTATCGGTGAGGTTGAGTTCGAAGCGGTGAAGCCTTGTGAGCGTTGTATCCTAACGACAGTTGATGTTGAGCGTGGCGAATTTAGAGCAACAAAAGAGCCTCTTAATACCTTCTGTACATTCAGAGCTAACGAGCGTGGTGGCGTTTTCTTTGGTCAGAATCTTGTGGCTAAAAATGAAGGTTTGGTTAAAGCGGGTGATGTGGTTGAAGTACTCGAAACCAAAGAGAAAGAACACTATGAAGACACTTGGGTTGAGTCGTTACGTTTAACGTGTGTTGAGCGTGAAGAGATCGCTCGTGACTTTACGACCTTTTGGTTAGAGCCTGCCAAAGAGAACCACTCACTACCAAGTTATCAGCCTGGGCAACATCTGCCGATTGAGATGGTGATTAATGGCGAGAAGGTGTCTCGTCGTTACACGCTATCTTCCAGCCCATCACGTGCGGGTCGTTTGGCGATTTCCGTGAAGCGAATAGACGATGGTCAAATCTCTAACTGGTTAAATGATCACTTCCAAGTGGGTGATACTTTGGTTGCTCAAAATCCAGATGGTGCGTTCTATTTAGAAGCGAATCCAACTCACCCGTTACTGCTTTTGTCTGCAGGCAGCGGCATTACGCCAATGTTGTCGATGCTTCGTTATTTGGCCGATCATGGCCAAATTGATGATGTGGTTTTCTATCATCAATGCAGCAGCGAAGAAGACATCCCTTACCAAGCTGAGATTGATAAGATCGCCAGTGAGCACGCGGGTCTTCGTGTTATTTATTCATTAAGCCAACCAACCAAAGAGTGGGATGGTTTATCTGGCCGTTTGAGCGTGTCGCATATCGCTAAAATTGAAGAGTTACACAAGCGCCAAGCGTTCGTGTGTGGCCCTGACGGCTTTATGGATAATGCAAAGAAACTGCTGATTCAAATGGGGCTCAACCCTCAGCATTACCATCAAGAAGCGTTTGGTGTGGCTCAATCGACCGAGGAAGCGGTGAAGCAACTGCAGTTAAGTGTGAACGGCTACCTGTTCGAAGGTAATAATCAATCAACCTTGCTAGAGCAAGCAGAGTACGCGGGGGTATCTATTGCTTCAAGTTGTCGTGCGGGTTTCTGTGGAGCGTGTAAAGTGACGCTTGAGTCCGGACAAGTTCATCAACCGGATGTCCCTGCATTGCAAGATCATGAACGTAATATGGGGCAGATCTTGGCGTGTTGTAGCGTGCCTCAAACCGATATCGAAGTTGTCGATTAACGACTCGTTAGATCATTAAGAAAAACGCATTAAAAAACACTAAATAGAAAAAGCCGGAAGTTCGTAAATGAGCTTCCGGCCTTTTTGATTCTGAGCTAATTCAAAAATTAATCGTAGATCGTTGGGATTGGTTGACGCTTGTGCTGTGTTGCTTTGTAGATGCCAACTAAGCGATCGGATACGTCTTGAGAAACGGCTTTGCCTTCAAGGAAATCATCGATCTGATCGTAAGAAAGGTTCAATGCTGCTTCATCGGCTTTCTGTGGATCAAGCTCTTCTAGATCAGCAGTGGGTACTTTCTTAACAAGTTGCTCTGGAGCGCGCAACGTTGCTGCAAGCTCACGAACTTGGCGTTTGTTCAAACCAAATAGTGGTGCTAAATCACATGCGCCGTCACCGTGCTTAGTGTAGAAACCAGTGATGTTTTCCGCTGAGTGGTCAGTACCAATCACAAGACCGCCAACGTAACCAGCAATCTCGTATTGTGCGATCATGCGAGCACGAGCTTTCACGTTGCCTTTCACAAAGTCGATTTTTGCTGAATCTGTTGGTAGTAGACCTGTGCCTTCAAGAGCAACGTGAGATGCAGCGTGAAGCCCATCAACACCCGCTTTAATGTTGACAGAAACAGATTGAGAAGGCTGAATGAAAGAGAGAGCAAGCTGTGCTTCGTCTTCATCTTTTTGTTCACCGTAAGGTAGACGAACCGCGATGAATTGGTACTCGTCGCTACCAGCGCTTTCATTTAGGCTATCAACGGCCATCTGTGCCAAGCGGCCACAGGTTGTTGAGTCGACACCACCACTGATACCAAGGATCAGTGATTTGCATCCTGACTGTTGAAGTTTCGTTTTGATAAACTCCACACGACGAGTCACTTCGAAGTGAGGGTCAATTGAAGGTAGTACGCGCATTTCGTCACGAATTAACTGTTCCATTCGTATTCCTTTCCTACAAGCAAATTAAAAATCTAGTGTTATCATACCTAAATCATCCGATTTAAAAACCTCTTTGCACAAGCTTAGAAAGAGAAGGCAGTAATAAGTAATGGAAAAAATAGCCATTTTCGGTAGTGCGTTTAATCCACCGAGTTTAGGGCATAAAAGTGTGATTGATTCATTGGCTCACTTTGACAAAATCCTGCTCGTTCCAAGTATTGCCCATGCTTGGGGAAAAGAGATGCTAGACTTTGATACGAGATGTCAGTTAGTTAACGCATTTATTAGCGATCTTTCATTGGATCAAGTGGAGCTTTCTTTGGTCGAAAAGAGCCTATTTACTCCAGGTGAAAGCGTAACGACTTATGCGGTGCTCAGCGCACTTCAGAAGTTACATCGTGATGCGGAACTCACGTTCGTTATAGGTCCTGACAACTTCTTTAAGTTCTCATCTTTTTATAAATCAGATGAGATTACTGAGCAGTGGTCTGTAATGGCTTGCCCTGAAAAAGTGAAAATTCGTAGTACTGATATCCGCAATGCGCTGATAAGTGGAAGCGATGTGGCAAAACTGAGTACAAAGTCAGTTACAAAGATATTGCAAGATAGTGGACTGTATACAATAATGTAGATTCACTCACTCAAGAGGTCTGATGACTATGCTAAAGCGCGCGATACCAGCGACGATGATCATTGCAGCATGCAGTTTACCTGCATATGCTGAGTGTGATTTTTTTAGCCTAGATTCGGTAATGCTGACTTCTGATGACGAAAATAGCTGCTTGGATTTCTCTACTAGCCTTGAATCTTTCGGTCAACGTATGATTGAGCTCAGTGGGTTAAATGAAGGTGAACCTGAATCTGAATCAAAGCCAGACTATTGGTCTGATTGGGTTATTCAAAGCAAAGATGCGCCTTTGTTAACTCAGAGCCTTGAGTCTAACTATGTTGGTCTCGGTATGTGGTTTCCAGAAGAGCTGGAAGATGAACAGTATAATATGTCGACAGAAGAGTGGTTGATGAACCATGGTCTTCAGCTGAGCATCGGTTTTGGTGGTAAAGTTGAAGGGCAGCCGCGTATGCGTTTTGATTACCGTTGGCATGACTCTAGTGATGCAGACTTAATGATGCAGGTTGAGCTGCCATTCTAGACAGGTAGTTCATTCTTTTCTGTCTAAGTGCTAAGAATTAAAAAAGCCGCGAAAACTGAGTTTTTGCGGCTTTTTAGTATTTGGCTTGCTAGTTTTAATACCAGCTCTCACTTACCGCCAAGCTATAAATCTTCACCAAACACGAGCATGCACAGTTGCTCGAACTCTTCTTCTTTACCTGAGAACAGGTCATCAATCACAAGAGTACGTTTCTGACCTGATTGCATGCGTTTCTTCGCCTCGCGCATTACCATCACCAATGTGTGCTCTTGCGGTAAGTTCGAATCATCAACATTCCATTGATTGAATCGCTGAGACAGAGCACTTTCACAAAGCAGTGGTTTAAACGACAACACTTCTTGCTTCAATACAGAAAGCATATCTTTAAACGCTTGCTCAGTATTATTCGTTTTTAGACTACGAGACTTAGTAACTTCTAGCTTTTCTAGCAACGCAGAAGAGAGGTTCGTTTGCGTGACGTATCCCGCTTGTCTTGGGAATGAATCCGTCAAGCGCACAGAAAAGTCGACACGATTGACCTGTGTGTTTGGAAAGTAGGTCAGTGATGTTAGGCAGTCATATGGAACCCAGACGCTCTGACCTGGCTCGACGGCATACTCTTGTTTGCCCAGCTTAATCAAAACCAAACCACTTTGAACCGATACAAGGCTATGCTTAAGTACTTTTTTGCGTGGTGTAATCACCAGGTGTGAAAAGTAAGCCGATGTATATTCAATAGCGAAGTTCATAGATAGTACCTTAGTCTTGGGGCGTCAAGATTACCGTTAATCTTAAAGAATGCCAATAATAACAGGGCATTTTCGATGTTTCTGGTCTGACCTTGTCAAAAGTATGGGCTCTGTAGCTGCGATAAGTCAAAACAACGCGTAGAATGAGCCAGCTTTTTATTATATGAATGAAAAAATGACCTCTCCAACCGATCCATATGTTGATATTCGTCCTTACGGCGATGATGAAATTCCAGCGGCACTAAACCGTCTTATTAATGATGAAGAATTTATCAGTGCGATCTTGCACTATCGTTTTTCAAACCATGCGTCTTGGTTCAAAGCGCTAATGAGCCCGATCTTGCGAGTGTACTTGAAAATGAAATGGAGCAAGCTGACTAGCGTTGAATCCATTCAGATCGAAGTGAAAAAGTACTTACGCGATACGCTCGCTAAAACCACCAAAGGGGTGACATACACGGGTTTAGAGTCACTGGATGCGAACCAAGCGTACCTGTTTGTATCAAACCATCGTGACATTGCTATGGATCCAGCGTTAGTTAATTACGCTTTGCATCTGAAAAATCATCAAACTTGCCGTATTGCCATTGGTGATAACCTACTAAAGAAGCCATGTGCGACTGAATTGATGCGTCTGAACAAAAGCTTCATCGTAAAGCGTTCTCTAAAAGGGCCACGTGAAATGATGAAAGCGCTTGGACAATTGTCTTCGTACATTAAGCACTCTCTAGAAACAGGTAACTCTATTTGGATCGCTCAGAAAGAAGGTCGTGCAAAAGACGGCAATGACTTCACAGAGCCAGCAATTCTGAAGATGTTCCATGTTGAAGGGCGTAAGCAAAAAATCGTATTTCCTGAGTACGTGAAATCATTGAAGATCGTTCCTGTGGCTATTTCATACGAAAACGATCCATGTGACACCGCGAAAGCAATAGAGCTTTTTGAAAAAGACGTAAACGGCAGTTACGAAAAGGGTGAGTTTGAAGATATCGAAAGTATCATTCAAGGCATCATCGGTAATAAAGGGCGTGTTCATGTTGGTTTTGGTCAGGTTATTGACCAAGATTTCGATACGCCTGAAGCACTTGCTCAAGAGATTGACCGCCAGATCCATGATAACTACAAACTATTTCCTGTGAACTTACTGGCTGCAGAAAAAGAAGACGAGTCGATTACAGCTGCGGTGAAGCAAGAGTTTGAAGATAAACTATCGAGTTTGCCACAAGGTGCTCGTCAGTACTTGATCGATAGCTATGCGAACCCAGTGAAGAATATTGGTTAACGAGCGTTAGCAAACAAGTTCGTTGATTGAATTGAAAAAGGAGCCTAAGGCTCCTTTTTTATAGCGGTATAGGTGTCTTTTTCTAAGTACTGCTATTACCGTCAATCAATCAATCAATCAATCAATCAATGAATCGAACGGCAGGTTAGCGAGCAACAGCACCACCAAGATCTAATTGGGTCGGCCACGTGGTAATCGTGTTACCACCTAGGTAGATATTGCCTTTGACCGTCATGGTATCGGGAAATTCTGTAATTGCAGATCCGCCAATATATAAATCGCCATCAACCACTATCCCGTTTGGTAGCTCGGTTAAAGGAGTACGGATCACGCTTAGGTCTCCTTTTACTCTAAAGCCGTTGGGAAGCCGTATTAGGGGGGTATCTGTGAGGTTGATGAATCCACCCACTCTCACACCTTTTGGCCAACGGGTAATCTTACTTCCTATCAAGTCGGCGTAGCCTTTTATTTTTACGCCCGATGGAACTCGGGCTAGTAGACTGTTACCGCCTTTAAGGCTTCCCTTAACTTCCAACCCTTTGGGAAGGCGAGTGATTGCGGTTTTTTCTATATTTAAATTGCCATCGACGACCAATCCTGTCGGTAGTGATGTATAGGGCTTATTTCGTAAATATAAGTTTCCGTAATTATCCAGATGGTTCAATATTTGATACTGATCGAGTGGTTCTGCAGTCACATTTGTTATGGTTAAAGAACCAATAATAAGTACGATTATTCGGAGCATAACAAGCTTCTTATTACGATAGACGTTAACACTATAATGAAAAAATTATTCTCGCATAGTGTTTTACTCATTTGTTGGTCGGTAAAAAAGAATAGAACACAATGAAAGGCGAATCTGTGATTGAAATAAAGCGTCAAATTCTAAAAGGCTTTGTGATTGTAACTTCTGTATTTTGTTCAGCATCAGCATCAGCGAATGCTAATAAAATAATATCAACGCCCGCTAAGGCTGCAGTCGTCGTCACTCAGAGTGGTTCACAGCAACGAGTTTGTTATTATGATGATAAGGCCTATAGCCTAGGTGCGGTCGTTGAAGTTTCAGGAGTGTTGATTCGATGTGCTGCCGAAAATGATTTTGAGACCAATGGTGCTCTAGGCTGGATTGAGATTATAAAAAAAGACGAGAAATAAACTCGTCTTTCATTGATATGAGTGTTGGTGCTTATATTAACGTGCTAGAGAGCGAGTCTTAAGTTCGAAAATAATCTTCTCAGCGCTGACTTCAAACTTAAAGCGAGCATTTAATTCTGTGCTTTCTTCTGTCAGTTCTGATGCTTCAAACTCAACGTTGCTAGACACTTGTTTAGCAAGCTCAACGTACTTAGCAAACTCAGTTTCAATGAGTGCTTTAGAGTTACCGTAAACCGTTACTTCGGCAACATCGTCGCCTTCTTTAATGATAAACCCGATTTCACCTGCGCAGCCGCAAGCCTCACATACATCATTGTTACCAATATCTTGGCTCATAAATAATCCTCTTACAAAGTCTGCGGTTATTCTAGCGAGCAATTTGAACTGTATCTACAAAAATCAAAATCTTTGAACTAATTTTTACTAGTATGCTATGCTGTTTGATGGGATATTTAATGAATATGTATATTCGCGACGATAAATATGTATGTGATTAATATCACGTTTTCCTGAAGAGGTACGTTATTTATTTGTCAGAATATCATTCACTTAGTTGCGCCAGGATTGATTTTATAAGAGTATCTATCGCTTGACAGTTATTTATACAATGAATTTTTCGTTGGGTATTTCATATTCTAAGTAGTTATTTAAACTTATCGACTTAGGATTGTAAGGTGATTTTCGAAGAATAATTAAACAAAGTGCCCAAAGAGGCAACACTGTAAAATTGTTCGTACAAAGTATTTGTGGGTATTTAATGGAAATACTTGCGAAAAAATACCTTGCTCACATAATGCTGATAACGATTTTCATTCTGACTTCATTCGGTTGAGTTAGATGGATTTACAAAGAGAAGAACCTGAATATGCCAAAGCGTAGTAAAGAAGATACAGAAATCACGATCCAGAAGATCATGGATGCCGTTGTAGACCAGTTATTGAGATTGGGTTACGACAAAATGTCATACACGACGTTGAGTCAACAAACAGGCGTTTCTCGTACAGGTATAAGTCATCACTTTCCAAAGAAAACGGATTTTACTGCTGCTCTAGACGGTCGTATTTTCAAGATGTTTATGGAACACATTGACTTTGAAAATGGCCTTGATGCATTTTCGGCTAGCTGGGTTGCAGCACTTGAAGATGCTGAGTTCCTAGCGATCTTACGTTTACTTTTCCATCATATCGTTACTGCCGAGAATGCACATGAGTTTGCGGCAAACGGTATCGACCGCTTGTACAAGCTAACTGAAACTCAGTTTGGTGATGCTAGTGGTAAAGAACTAGAGTGGTTGATTGGTAAGTCATTGATTCATATGAGCCAATAATCAACACGCAATGAAAGAAGCTCCTGAGGGGGCTTTTTTTGTACCTGTAGTTTCACTTTTCTTTCTTTTTTCCTCTAGCTCTCACACCGTTGTCGTTATCTTGTCTTTGTGCTGAATAAAGTTATTTCTTTTCTTTTTAGATATTTAGGGTTTCGCCTGCATTTTACTGAGTAACTAAAAGCTTACTAACATTAACTGATGGTGTTTATTTCTAGAGCCTCAAACGTTCAAGGTGAGCCGTTTTAAGGGGTATTGCCATGGTAACTAACAAAATTGATTTTAAGGCGAGAGAGGGACTGTGAGACAATAAAAAGCCTCGAAGAAATCGAGGCGGTGAATGGTGTGGTTGTTAGAGAAAGCGAATACTCAAAACGAACCTGTTCTTAATCGAGCTTATTGTGCGGGATGAACCTGGGGGAAGTTCATGGTTGGGTGCTTTTCGACAATACTTGTGTAGCCGTACACATCTTCAATCATCGAAGGCTTAAGTGCTTCCCAAGGGCAGCCATCGCAAACTAAGTTTCCCTCTTTCAAAACTATCAATCGATCGGAATACTGCGCGGCTAGGTTTAAGTCATGTAAAACTACGATAACCGCT
>NZ_AJZM02000125.1 GCF_000272405.2 Vibrio tasmaniensis 1F-187 | reverse complement strand
ATTTAATTACGCAACAAAGCCGCTTCTTGTTAGAAGAAACAGATGTATGGGTTGAGCTAGAATATCTTATTCATGCTGCTCACGCTTCTAACCCCAAAAAAGCAGTAGGATTAAGAAAGGCTTTAGCAAATATCATAAATTACTCTCATGGTATTTATGCAACATCTAAAATAGTTACTACAGAAACTCTGGTAGGTAATGAGTACAGACTTCAATTACACAGTGACCTCATTTTTAATCATGGACTTTTTGGAACAAAGCTTTTTCAAGATCTAAGAGACTTAACTTCCTCTGTTTACAAACATGGTGGATTATCAGTAACGCTTGCTGGCTCTATCAAAGGGTTTTTTGACATCTTACCTCTTTTGAATAATCAGCAAATCAAGAAGTTAAAAGAAAAAGGTTTGCATCCACTTATAATCAATAAGGTGGATTGGATCGATCTTGAGTATACCATATATAATGTAAGTGACGAAAAATCAGCTTTGCTACGAATAAAACAACTAACTAACTTAATAAATTACTCTAATGGTGTTTATAAGCAGGCTGATTTAATTACAACAACTAAACATGAAGGGGTTGATACCCCAGTGTTATACAGTGCTTACCATGTGTCGATTGAATTCTTTGATGCACTTGTTGATTGGAAAGTTAAGAAACTAAGTAATGATGTTAAAGAATGGACTGTCAGGTTGAGTATAATTGGTGCATTAGAAGCAATTGAATACATAAAAAGTAGTGATAAGTATAAAGAAATATTCACTGATGTAAATCTGTTGATATTCAATGAAAATATAGATTTGTCAGAAGATTTAAAGGGAAATGTAGATCATTTTAATCATAAAACTATGATTGAAGTCTTGACTCCGCTAGGTATTGATTACCCAAATTATAGAGTGCCACTAAAGTTACAAGGAGGAGATGTATTTTTAAAAAATACCTACAAATACTCAAGGGTAATATTCAATGAATTAGCGGATATAGCTACAAAACATGAATTTAAGGGAGTAAGTAGAACCACTGTCATGCATTACTTTTCAGACTTTGACTCTATCGGCCTTCCATTGCTAAAAGAGATACTACCTGATAATGAATTTAATGAGTTATGTAGATTAGGTCTTAATTATTTAGATAAAGAAGATATCAATGATAGGATCAATGAACGCGCCAGATTAATTGGAGCAAAGTCATTATATCGTCTTGGATTGTCAATACTAAAACATCATTTCAATAAAGATGTATTTGTTATAAAAGACTCTCCATATACGTTATATTTTAGCGGTATATCAAGAAATAATGAAATTAAACCTATGAGCCTAGATGTCTTAGGATATTTATCAGAAAAGGCTTTCTATGACTTCAAAGTAAAACATGAAGAATATATGCGAAATCTAGACCATCTTGATATATCTGAAATAACCTATCACTCAAAACTTCAGAATTTTATAGCTGGTTTAAAAAAGTCTTACCAAGGTTATCCAGTAAACAATTAGAGGCAATAAAAGATAATGGATTATTAGCCTTTGTTGATAGAAAATACAATGTAGGTGTTACTTGCTTAGAGATATTTCAATCTCTTGTAAAAGATAAAAGCGAAAATTCCACAACAATTATGCACTATAGAAATTCATTTAGGAGTATTATTGGCGAGTTTGCTGGAGAGGTTCCTGATGTGTATGTTATATCAAACTCTAAAGATGAGAAAATTAAAAAGATTTCTGGTAATAGTAATAAACACTATACAGTGGAAGAAGTTAGAGAATTGGCTTTCTACATAGAGAAAGCACTAAGATGTAAAAATACTTCTTTACGTGATAAAATATATTTCTATTATGCAAAGATACAAATAAAGACAGGTTGGAATCAACAGCCATTATTGGACTTATCATTAAATAGATTAACCAAAAGAGTTAACCCTATAACTAATCAAGAAAACTATGACTTGGTTTTGATTAAAAATAGGCGTTCATATAAGCCAAGTCAATATGACTTTGATAGCAGTTCAGTTGCAGACCGAGACTTAAGGTCGGTTGTAAGAGATATTATATTTGTCAGAGATAACCTAACTTCTGAACTCAGGAAAAAACACAGTGTCGAAAATCATTTATTTATAGAGCCATGTGAATTGAATGGTGTAAAAAGGATAGATGCCGGTAATTTAAGAAGGATACCTAAATTAATATCAGACTTAGGGTGTAAGATACACTATAACCCAAGAAAAATTAGAAAAGGTGGCGTAAATTTTATTTACAAAAATATAGCCAAGAGTGTGAGAGAATATGAGGAATTGGCTGCTCATAACTTTCAAACTTTCCTGAAAAGCTACAAAACGATATCAAAATCTGAGGGCGAGGAAACACTTTCAAGGGGAATCGATATAATGGCTAACTATTTCTCAGGGAAAGAAATAAACCAAGAGTTAAATGCTATCGATGATATTAATGAACTTGATAATGCTCAAGAAACACCAGTAGGAGTTTGCTCATCAGAACCAGATAGCGATGAAGTGAAACGATTTAATAAATTAAATGCTAAAATTGTTGATAAAGACAATAAGTATTGCGGCGATTTTCTTGCTTGTATTTGGTGTAAGTATTTTAAAGTAGTGAAAGACGCAGACCATATGTGGAAGTTATTGTCATATAAAGAATATGTCATATCATCAATGGAGCGAGCTATAGTCAATAATGAAGATCCTGAAAATCAGAGGGAGTTCGTTGACATATTGTCAAAGAGAGTTGATGACATTATATCTTTCATAGAAGCATCTAAGCCAGACATTGTTAATAAAGCGAGATCTTTAATTGAGACAAAGGGGCTGCACCCTGATTGGGAGTTTGCATTTCCATTATCTAATATTGTAGGTAATAGCCATGAATAAATTGGATGAAGTGTTTGATCAGCTAGTGTCTCAAGAGCTAGATGGAAGCTATAAAATTAATAGGCTAACATTGGAAGAAGTCAATCAAATACCTGATTTTACTGTCTACGAATCACAGTTGAACGGTGAAGCTTACAATTTTAAAGGTAATAAATTTAGACCAAATAAAACTGAAAAAAGACTCGTAATAGAGACGCTTCCTATATTCGAGTTTGAAGTAAAAACGATTTTTATCTTAATAGCTAAGCGTGGTACTAAACTAGGAGGTGCCACAAAAAGGTTCAGTACATCTTCAAGAATAATAAAAGAATTGATAAGGCTCTCAAAGTATCTTAACTCCAGAGGTTATGAATCATTTCATGAATTAGGTGAATTACCAAAGTTGAAGTTTAATGATGTTGTTTCATCTTATATTAACTATCGGCAGGAGGGTGGTCCGTCAACAGTTGGTGTGGTTAAGGACTCCTTGACCGTATTGCTTGAGCTGAACTTCATAAATCAAGAGTTTTCAAAGGAAGTTATTGAAGCTAACACTAAAGCCAAACGAACTAAAGCTGATACTGTCAACCGACTGAAACACCCATTAGTTCCACCGATGATTCAGAAAAAAATAATTTCTGAATGTAGTAAATTATTTGAAAATAAAAAGGATATAAAGCGGTTTATCGCCCTAGGGAAAAAAGTTAATGTCAATTTTGAAGCTTATGCACTAAGAAACCCAAATGTGAACCAGAATGTTTTAAGTATATTACCTAGAATGTTGAGTAAAGATGAAGTTGTTGAATATAGGGGGCTAAGGGATAAGATAAGAAGAATAACTCCTTATGCATTTACTATGTTGCTAGCTCTTACAGGGTTTAGGGTATCGGAAGGCAAAGCAACAAAAAACAACGCTCATAAGTGTAAAAGAGAAAATGGGAAGGTGAAATATTTCATTGAGTCAACATTGAGGAAATATACCAATGAGGATGTTGTTCTTGATTGGGTATCCTGTAAACAAGTGTATGACGCTATGAAATTACTAAGTGACGTTAATACTGTCTATTATGATAGAATTAAGCTAATTCTAAAATACTACCCTTCAAAAATTAGTGAAAGGAACGGGGAGCTATTTGAAGAAGCTCTTGAAAATAATTATCTCTTCACATTTAACTACGCATCACAAAAAGGAAACCTCTGGTTTCCTAAACCAACCAAACCAATTAAAACTGATACTTCTGGGCAAGGCTCGACTGCTGTAGCGTTAGATTTAATTGAAGTTGAAGTAACAGAGTCTGATATTGAGTTTTTAAAAAAATACAAATGCAACTATAAATCAGTAAGTGCAAACTCTGGCATGAGAGGAGTTGAATATAAAGTAGGAGATATTTTCAGAGTTACGCCTCATATGTTGAGGCATAGTTTTGCGTGGTTCATTATTGCCAATAAATTAGGCGATATCCATCATATATCCCAACAGTTTAAGCATATGAGCGAGATGGTCACATTTGTTTATGCTCAACGTGGTTTTGAGGCGATTGATGATTTAAAAAATATTATCGAGGGATTTGATGCTCTTTTAACAGAGGAAGTAATTACCGATATTGTTGAAAGCGCTATAAAAGGTGAAATAGGTGGCGGCGGTGGCAAACGGCTGAAAAACATCGTCAATAAATTAAACAAAGGACAATCAGGAATTATATTCTCGACAGACCATCACGAACATATAGAGAGTATTCAAGAGCTAATTTCCTTGGCGACAAAAAACAGTGATGGAATCCTTGGTTTACCTCATGGTTATTGTGCAGCAGGTTCTAGCTGTAAAATGCACAATGTGGCCGTTCCTGATAGCTGTATTTATTGTTATACATATTTTGGCACTTACCATTTTGGACGGCAACCAAAAACAGCGCCGAGCGAGGCATTAGCCGAATCATGGATGCTGGCTTAGCTGAAAGATACCAAGCCTTCTTAAGTGTCTTGAAAAGGACGCTAGCATCAGCTGATAAGGCTATATCTGATATAGAAGGTAATGGAACAAAAGAGGTTTATAATGGGTAAAGTATCAGAGGAAAAAATCGAGCAGGCTTTAGCCCTTTTTATCAGTGAAGATCGAAAAATAAATGCTAATGCCATCGCGAGATATCTAGGCTGCCAACGCTCTAACATTGCCAATAACTATCCTAAACTATTGGCAAAAATTGACACTGCGAGGCAAGTTCAAAAAAAACAATGGGATAATAGAGATTTATCCTATAAAAATAAGAAGCTAACAGAGCAGAATAAGAAGCAACAGAAGGCTATATCACAGTTGAGTAAGTCGGCTAAAGGTGATGACGTATCTGCCTTACTATCACACATCAACGCCTTGTACAGCATGTATGATGATATGAGAGTCAGGTACGAGAATGCATCTGAGTTACTACTAGAATATAAAGAAAAGTATGGGAAGCTTTAATGTGTATTGACTCATACACGATCTGACTGCTTTAAGCAAAGGCTACGTATACTTGCAGTCGTTATGATGTATATCCAAATATGGCTTGTATTGTACTTAGATTGCAGTAAATTAGTCGTCCAGAGACACGGCTGTGCCTCTGGGCTTACTCAAATGTGGATATGTCACAGGATAGATGATAACTCGCTGTAACACGCCTCTGGACATAATCGATTTAGCACTAATGCACTATCTCGGTAAATTCAGATAAGCAGAGCTCAGTCGAAAATTAAACTCTGCCTATCCATTAGTGGTTTTCCCCCCAATCGATTAACTACTTTT
>NZ_AJZM02000124.1 GCF_000272405.2 Vibrio tasmaniensis 1F-187 | reverse complement strand
AATAGCCATTATACGATGCACGCACACTGTCTTAAGAGTAAGACTGAAGCATCAAGAAGACTGGAGCGTACAGCGGGAATCGAACCCGCATCATCAGCTTGGAAGGCTGAGGTAATAGCCATTATACGATGTACGCACATCGTCTTAACGAGTTTGATAATGCCACATCTAACTGAAAACGAAACCTTTTTCTTTCATTTTTATTCTAAGTGCTCGCATAACCACCACTCCGCTAGTTTTTCCATCATGTTCGGCGCTTTTAGAGTGAATAAAATGTGACTAAACTCTCGTTAAACGTAGGGCGAGAAACAACAAAGAACCCTCCACTCGTTCTAAGACCCATTCAGTTGGATTTATAAACCTATTTTAGTGGTGTTTTCTCATCATAAAATCAACATAAATACAGGCAATTTGACCGTTAACATAAACTGATTTCCATTCGTATTTTGATGCCCAATAATAACAATCTGGATGCATTGTTTTAACTTGCCAGTCTGCCAAAGTATTCATCAAGCGAATACGAAGCGGGTGGAGTTATAGGCTCCTCTAAGCGTTCGAAGGAAAAAGTAACGAATTTAGTTGATAATTCATGCAAAACTCTCGTCATTACGTCTATCGTTTGGTACATTTGCCGCACATTTTGTCTCCCCTAAAATTCCCATGCCTTCTCAGTTCCGAATTAACAAAATTGTTGAAATTGGTGACACTCTTCATCGCAGTGGTTGTGCTCCTTACAAGCTAGAGAAATACACCCAATTCTATGCAAAAAAGCATGGTGTTGATGTGATGATCCAAGCAACGCCAACCGCGATTAATTATCAATTTCCAGACGATAACAACGCCGTTATTCTTAAGCGTCTAAAGCCTGCTTCGATTAACTTGAGTTTGTTGGCCAATACCATCATTCGTATTAACCAACCGAGCAGTGAGCCTGTGCCAGAGCCTGTCGGTTACTCTAAACTTGTGACGGCACTGGCCAATATGGGTATTCCGCCAGCGTATCTGATGCTAATTGGCAGTACGTTAGAAGCGGTTGGCTTTTCTGCATTACTGGGTCTGATGGTTTGGGTATGTCAGCAAGTTCTTCATTCACGTCGCGCTATTGCGGTTGAATTCATCTCGGCACTATTAACGGGTATCTTCGTGGCATTTTTGGCAAGCACAGGGTTGCCGATCCCGGTGTGGGCGTTATGTATCGCTTCGATTGTCTTGTTTGTCCCCGGGTTATCCATAGCCAACGCACTAGAATGTTTGGCGTTTAATGATCTCGTCTCTGGTACCAGTTTGTTAGGGCAGAGCGCATTAACCCTGATAAAGCTGTTTGTCGGGATTATTATGGGGCTCAACATTGGTGAAGCGATATGGGGACAAGCGGTCTCCATTGACTATACGAATGCGGTTCCGACATGGATGCACATATCTGGTTTGGTGTTGATCTCGGTGTCGATTGGTGTGATGTTCAATGCGCGTCCTAAAGACATCTTACTTGGCTTGCCAGTGGCAGTTCTGGGTATGTGGGGGCCGTTCTATCTAGGTTTTGACAGTGGTTGGGTTGTCGGTACTTGGGTTACGACGGTTCTTATTACTTTGTACGGGACTTGGATTGCCAAGAAGATGGAGCTCACGGGCTCTATTTATATCGTGCAGGGGATCATCATCTTGGTTCCGGGTAGTCGAGTATTAGTGAGTGCCAGCCAGTCGGTGTTTGAACAATCGATTTTACCTATTCCGAGTATTGGTTTGTCGGCGTTGTTCATGTTCTCTGCAATTGTGGCAGGGCAAATCACCGCTTACTCGATTTACTCACCAAAAGTCGAACGTTAATCCGTTCCGCCTCCCAAGCCCTTAAACAAACACAGCTTAGCGGCTGTGTTTGTTCGTTTTAGGTACTGCTCTTTTCTAAGTTAAATTACGCTACTGAAAATTGGTTCGATTTGTGCTCGCTAAGCCTAACAAGAGTCATTAAAATGGACGCAAATTTTATTTAAATGAAGTATTAACGTATGTCTTTACCTCCTTGTCCGCAATGCCAATCTGAATATGTCTACCCAGACCAAAACAACCTAATCTGCCCTGAGTGTGCCTATGAGTGGAACCCAGAAGAAGAGCGTTTAGAAAGAGAAGCCGCGCGTGTTAAGGACGTAAATGGCGTTGTATTGGAAAGTGGCGATAAAGTTACCTTCATTAAAGATCTAAAAATTAAAGGCAGTTCTTCTGTACTGAAAATCGGCACTAAAGCGGTAATCAGACGAATAAATGAAGGCAAAGATCATCAGTTAGATTGCAAGCTTGATGGTGGTGGTGAAATGCTCGTTACAGCGAAGTACGTTAAGAAGCAGTAGCGGCCAATGGTACTGATCTATCATTGCCGTTCAATAATTCTGACTGGGACATTGTCGTAAATCTTCAATAGGTTTAAGTCGCTTCTTGGCATACTGGTTCGCCTATTAAACAATATTAATTGCCTGAGAATTAAGATGATTAGAGAGTACAACCCCGCTGATATTGAAGCCGTTTTAGATATTTGGTTAACCGCCTCGATCAAGGCGCATGACTTTGTGGCTCCTGAGTTTTGGGAGTCGCAAGTGGCTAACATGCGCGACCTATATATTCCGGCATCAGCAACTTACGTATATCAAGTCGACGGTGAGGTTCGTGGCTTTTATTCGCTTTATGAAGGGATCTTAGCGGCGATCTTTGTCAGTACAGAACATCAAGGCAGTGGTATTGGTAAGCAGCTTATTCATCACGCGAAGCTTGAATGCCCGAACTTGTCATTGAATGTGTATAAAGAGAACCAAGCGACGATTGAGTTCTACTTGTCCCAAGGATTCTCTATTGTGAGTGAACAAGTTGATGAACATACAGGGCATCAAGAATACACCATGCACTTAGCTTAGGCTTGATAGCTAAACCCGAAAGAGCAGTAACTAGGAATCGAAACTATATGGACATGGTCAAAGCTGATATTTCGCACTCAAGAGCCTTTCATCGCTATGTGAATGCTTGCTCTGAGGATGGGTTAGATATTTATACAGGTATTTCTGACAGTAGTGATGCGTATTTAAAAAGGCGAGTCGCTTATTCAAAAGGTGAGGAACTGCCAGAAGGTTGGACGCCTGCTTCTACGTATTTTTGTATCGACTCTGGTCAAATCCTTGGTGTCATAAGAGTTCGTCATGGCACCAGTCCGTACATTCACGATGTCATAGGACATATCGGCTATGAGACCCTGTCACAAGCAAGAGGGCGGGGTATCGCAAGTCATATGTTGTCTTGGGTTCAACGGCACGTATTGTCCGAAAGCGCTATTATTACGTGTGAGAGGGGCAATATTGCTTCGCAAAAAGTAATTGAGAAGTGTGGTGGGCAGTTCTTAAATACCTTTTACTCAGAGCAAGATAAGCACGAAGTTCTACGCTATCAACTAAACCCTAAATGAACACTGAAACATGGCACCTTCCAATTCTCACTTGCTTGTCGTGAGCGAGCTTTTTGGAAATGAAGCCGCTGTCGTTTTTTATTTATTGGCTATAGTTCATTGATTATTGTTGGAGATATTTTGAAGTATTCGACAAGACCCGCTCAGTCATCAGATTATGAATTTCTGTTCGAGCTAAAAAAGGCGGCTGAATTTGAGCCAATCAAAGCAGTTTTTGGCTGGGATGAGCAGATTCAGCGAGATATACACGCCGAAGAGTGGGCAGAAGAACGGCCTGAAATCATTGAATATCAAGGTAAAGCGATTGGTTGTGTGTTGTTGCAAGACAAGGGCGATCACTTCTATTTTTGCCGATTCTTCTTGCTGCCTGAGTATCATGGAAAGGGAATTGGTAGCCAAGTACTGAAAGACTTCTTAACTAAGGCTGATTGCTTAACTAAGGCTGACAGCCTCAATAAACCCGTCGAACTATGCTATTTACAAGGTAATCGAGTTGGAGATTTGTATCTGAGGTTTGGATTTGAAATTACTTCGCAGAATGACCAGTTTGTTTATATGTGGCGATCACCTGGCCAACATAACGGATGTTAAATCTATCCTTTTAAAGTTATAGACGGATAGTTTTATATCAATGTAACTAAGTCTTAATCGCTATACCTTGTGGCGGCACACCGAAGGTTTTCTTAAAAGCGTTGGTGAAATTAGAAGGGTGCTGATAACCCGCTTCATAGGCGGCCTCGGTGATTGAAACCAACCCTCGTTCTAAATGCTGGCGTGCGATCTGTAATCGTCTCAAACGGATGTAACCGTTGATTGTCATGTTGTATGACTGCTTAAAACGCCTTTGAATATTAGATACACTCATCGAAAAATGCTCAGCAAGCATTTTTAGGCTCAGCTCTTGGTCGAGATGAATTTCAATAAAGCAGATTACAGCCTCAATTCGTTCGTCATAACTTTGATGTTCAATGTTAGTTACACGTGTCGCTGGTTTTATTATTTTTGGTTTAGTTTGGTGAGCCAGACAGCAAGTTTGTGGTAGTTGATGCATCGAATTCTCAAGGATCTGTTGAGTTAAGGATTCTATATGCAACTTCTGATGGAAGTTATGGGGTGAAGAGCAAGTCGTCAATTCTTGTGTCAGCTTCCAGATTTCTTCCGTCACTTCTAATTGGAAGTTGGCATTATGTGTATTGATGAAGTTTCGGCATTTACACTCTTCGGTTACTCGAGATTCGAACCATTTTGGTTTGACTAAGATGTTAATCTTATTGAGTTTATTGCTTGCTGTCATCACTCGACGGAAATTGGCGGGTTTAGTGAGGTTGACCACCACACCTTGAGGTTGATGAGTGGCATCGAGATCAAATTCGAGATCATCGTAACCAAATGACAGCTTACCTTCCAAAAGAATGGTGATCAGAACTGAAGCGTGAGCGGTAGAGATGATCTTAGTATCGACGAGCTCAATACAGCGGCCACCGTGGATAAATATTAGTTCATTATATTGATAAGAAAGAAATTTCCCCTCAGCCAGTGATGTCTGTGTAGTTTGACCTTGTGTGACAATAATCTGCTTTTCTGTTTGCTCCAACTTTTTAGTCAGAGTGACTTTGCCAATTTTAGCCCGTTTAGACGTTACTTCACTCATTTGACCGTTCCTCATAACAGCTGTGCGTTTTTGCATAAGCAAATCATCTGTGCATTTATAGGTTACAATCCTATCATGATTGATAATTATTATCATTTACATCTAGGATTGAATCTATGGAAAGCCCAGTCAGATCAACAATTAAGCTTTCAGCCCTCTATATCGCAATTGCCAGCACGTTTAGTAGCTCTGTTATGGCCGAAGAAAGTACATCGCACTTCGATGAAGTTGTGGTTTGGGGAACGAAAGTCTCAAGCAACACTGAATCGATCATTGCAGATGACATGTCACTGAAGCAAGCTGACCATATGTCAGATTTGCTGCGCGAAATCCCCGGTGTTGATGTTGGGGGAACGCACTCGATCAACCAGCGAATTACGATTCGCGGCCTAAGCGAAACTGACTTAGACATTCGATTAGATGGCGCTTCTCAGCACGCCAACATGTTCCATCATATTGGTAATTTGACTCTTAACCCTGACATATTGAAATCAGCGGATATCCAAGTAGGTAACAACTCGGTGACGCAAAATGGGTTAGGCGGTTCAGTGCTGTTTGAAACCAAAGATGCCAAAGATCTACTTCGCTACGACGAGACTTTTGGCGCTCGTGTTTATGGCGGGTATGCCACGAATGCAAGCCAGCAAGGTTCACTTACTGTGTATGGTTTGTTGTCAGATAACGTCGATGCCATGCTTTACAGTCATTACATGAGCCGTGACAATTTTGAAGATGGTGATGGTACTGAAACCTTTGGCTCAGAAGGGGATGTATACAATATTCTAGGTAAGATTGGTTTTGAGCCAAGTGACTTACACCGTTTTGAACTCTCTTATGATATGTACCGTGATAACGGTGATTACAGTCCACGCCCTGATATGTCCGGTGGTACGAACGTGGGTTTGTCTAAAAACATCCTCATTCCCACCGATTACAACCGTGACACCATCACGGCCAGCTATGAGCTGCGTGGTGAAAGTCATCAAGGTAACGTGACTCTATACAACACGGAAACTGAGATTCAGCGAGATGAAAGTGTTATGGCACCACGTTGGCCTTCTAATCGCTTATCCAAAAACACGGCTAAAAACCAAAACTTTGGTCTCAACGCAAAGTTCCAATCCGATTATCGCCTGATGTCGTTTGATAACATCGCGACTTATGGCTTTGACTATATGGACAAGTCATCGAGCAGCTATTACGGCAGCAGCAAGTTTATGGACGAGTCAGCAATCTCTACAGCCCTTTTTGTTGAAGATCAGTTCTACTTTACTCAAGCATTCTCGGTCACGGCAGGGCTTCGTTTTGATGATTACCAACGTAAAGCAGAAGTTGGTAGCGAAGATTTTGACGATGTAACTTGGTCGTTGGCCACTCAATGGGATGTTACTCAAGATTGGACGCTGTTCGCGAGTACACGTTCGTTGTTCAAAGGCCCGGAGTTGATGGAGAGCTTTATTGCTTACCAAGATGTCGCTTATTTGGCTAACGATCTGAAGGCTGAGACAGGGCAGAACACGCAAGGTGGTGTCCGTTTCGATAAACGCTTGGATAATCACTTTATTGGTGCCAACCTGACAGTATTCCAAACTAATATTGATGACTATATTGCCGAAAAGTATCAACGTGCAAGTAAGAGTTATTTGATTTATAACCTAGGTGACGTTGAGATAAAGGGCTTCGAGGCGAGCTTATCTTATGGCTACGAGAGGTTTAACAGTAAGCTGTCTTATGCGCTTTCAGAGACTAAAAATAAAGACACAGGCGGTGCAGTCGCAGGTGGCAATGGTCGAAGTATTGATATGGGTGACAGCATTACGCTGACACTCGATTATCAGTCTGAAGCGCTTGAGACTATCTTTGGTTGGAATTCGATGTTTGTTAAAGACGAAGACAACGTATTCGATGGTCAGCCGATCAAAGAAGGCTATGACGTTCATAACCTGTTTGCTCAGTGGGTGCCATCGAATCTTGATGGATTGTCTGTTACCTTTGGTATCGATAACGTGTTTGATGAGCAATACACCTCACACGCTTCTCGTTCAGGTACGGCAAGAGGCTTTACCTTGGATGACTATGAACCAGGCCGTAACTACAAGCTTTCTGCTGCTTATCAGTTCTAGAGAAGGCTTTAGCGTTTAGGTTTGGTTAGCGCAATAAACTGGCGGTCGTAGAGATCCGGAAGGGGTATTGCTCGAAATTGAAGTTATCCGTTTAAGTCATTCTAGTGAAAAGAAAAGCGCCTCTCGAGCAAGGAATCGAGAGGCGCTTTCGCCTTATTTGTTATTGTGGGAATCACTCAATCGGCAAAGACAAAACACCCCCATTGAGTTCGACTTGGTTTAGCCATTCTGTTGGAATCGCTCCGTCTTCTTCATAGAAACACGCCGCTAATACCGCACCAATCACAATCGCACGACCGCAGCTGTCACCACCACACAAGATATTGTCGCGAATGCCTTGTTGATAACTCTGAGCACCCGCAATGATGCGTATCAGCAAGGGAAATGCGGCACTCAGTTCACAATGCAATCCAAACTTCTTCGCGGCATCTGTTATTGAAAGCTCAGGTTCAGCCAATGCTTCATCGATTTGATCATGTATAAATCTGCTGCAAGTTTGTCGCACCATTTCTACGGACTGTAATGGTGAGTTGCCTTGAATCGCTGCTTGAATCAACAGGGTGATGGTTTGCGCCCATTCCACGGCTTTGTCGTTGTTGTTGGTCACTCGTACCGCGCTCTCTACCATCGCTGGTAAGGTGTGAGAGGTATAAGTACAGGCTACTAATGGAATGATCTTTGAAACTGCGGGGAGCTGCGTATCGTCTGCGCCACAGGCAGTAATCGGGGCGCCCTCTAGTTCTAATTGATGGATGTTCAGCAAGCTCATGCGCGTCGCTTTATCAATGTAGCCTTGCCAACTACCACCGAAATCAAACCATTTGCGGAAATGTTGAATATAGCTCGCTTCATCGTATTTTTGGTTGTCGACTAAACTATCGACCATCGCCAATAACTGAGCACCGTATTGCGAGTGCTCACCGGACGTTTTTCCTTGGTGCGCAAAGTAGCCTTTGTCTTGATAATCGAACTGATTCGGTGAGCGAAATTCTGGCTCGAAACCAGCCACGTGTAAGATCCTCTCTTGGTCATACAGCCAGTGCAACCCCATGGAAGCGGCGTCTCCAACCAATGCGCCGACAACGGCGTAAAAAGCTCTTTCTTTATGATTGTCCATGCTGAGTGATGTCCTTGAGAAGAATCAACGTAGTTCGATACTTCAAGTATAGTGATTAGACGAGTATTTCGCTGTGTTTCTAAGAAGAAATATGAAGGGATAAATCCCGATTGGTCAATAGCTTAAACCAATCAGGTGAACTTGATAAGGGAAAGGAATGGTCGGGCGAGTCGGTACTATTAATTAATGACGTTACTGATGGTTAAGGTAAGCACTAGAACGTTGTTCAATCACTTTGAACAGACGCGAAAGCGCAAAGCATAAAGCAAAATATACGAAGCCTACAATCAGCCAGATCTCGAAGATCAACCCCGATGAGTTTGCCATCTCAGTACCAACAAACGTCATCTCTTGGATCGAAATCAGAGACACAATCGACGTGTCTTTAACCAAGGAGATTGCTTGGCCTGCCAATGGTGGGGTGATGGCAGTTAATACTTGTGGGCCAACCACAAATCGATACTTAGACAATGCAGACAAGCCAAGCGAATCGGCCGCTTCCCATTGGCCTTTAGGAATACCTTCTAAACCCGCTCGAATCACTTCCGCAATGTAAGCCGAAGAGAGCAAACCAATACAGATAACACCAGACGCTAAGTTTTCCCAAAGGTTAGTAGGACCAAACAGAAAGGCTTGAACAGCGTTAATCTCGCCATTGTGTTCACGTAAGATACTTTCTAAACCAAGTAATGGAATCAGTTGGTTAGAAACGAAGAAATAGAATATGAAGACAAACACCAGTGGCGGAATATTTCGAACCAACTGGATAAAAATCAGTGCCGGTGTTTTGAAGAAAGCGATCTTTGAGTGTCTTGCTACACCTAACAATGTGCCAAAAGAGAGTGCTAACACCATACTCCAGACACTCAAGCGCAGTGTAGCGATCAAGCCTTGGAAGAAGTAGGGAATACTGCCTTGAGAAGGTGGAATGAAAATTAGGGTAAACGCATCTTCCCAGCGCCACTGGTAGTTGATACCAACAGCAGAACGATAATAAAGCCAGCCTGAAAACACACAAATGACAGCGAGTAACACGCCATCCAAAAGGTTAAGGCGTTGATACCAAGGCTTCATATAAACGTTGGGCTTAGGTGTTGTTAATGCGCTAGTACTACTCACGTCATTCCTGTTTAAACAATAATAATTAGTAGGCTGTTTTGTTGAGTTTTAGATCATCATTAAAGCGAATCAAGTTGCCGAATCGAGGCAGTGCAGACAACGCACTGCCTCGATTCACTAGCAAAAGTTCTGATTACTGACCTTGAGCAATCTGGTCTTGCCAATCTAGAGTAGAGAACCAGTACTCGTAACGCTCTTTCAACCAACCATCTTCAGTACGTGCTTTGATCCATTCGTTGAAGAATTCTGCCTTGTCAGTTTCACCTAGGCGAACTGCAAATGCTTCGTTACCTTTTGATAGACGCTCTTCAAATGGAATAAATAGCGTGTCTGCGTTTTTGATCGTTTCGTGTTCTGGTTTCGGGCTAGACGCGATAACCGCGTGTGCGTTGCCGTTCAATACTTCTTGGAATGCTTGAGCATCGTCATCGAACTGTAGAACTTTCGCTTTAGGGAAGGTTTCACGAGCGACTTGAACCGTGAATGCTCCACGACGTGCTGCAATTTTTACGCGGCGAGAATCAAAATCAGAGATCTGAGTAAAACCTTCCGCTAGCTCTTTGTTAGCCGCCAGTTGAACGCCAGAGTGCGAGTAAGGTTCAGTGAACAATACGCTTTTGGCACGAGCTTCAGTGATAGACATACCGCCGATGATTACATCAAATTTTTTCGATAATAGAGAAGGGATAATACCGTCCCATGCCGTAGGTACAAATTCGACTTTCCAACCAGAATCTTCGGCAAGGCGTTTCGCCACGTCGATTTCAAAGCCAACGAGATCGCCTTGTTTGTTACGCATCGCCCAAGGAACAAATGTCGACATACCAACGCGCAGTGAGCCACGTTCGTTGATTTTATCGAGGTTAGGCGTTTCAGAAGCAAGTGCAGGCAAACTTACGGCAAGCGCAAGTAGGGCTGTAATCGCGGTTTTAAATAGCTTCATGCTGATAAATCCTTATTGTGTTCGCCAGTTAGCCCCGAGCTTATGCTCAAGCCAAGCAGCAACGGCAGAAAGTGAAAGTGTAAGAGCAAGATAAATGATCGCCACAGAGAACCAAATCTCGAATGGCATCGCGGTTTCAGAAACAATGTTTCTGGCTTCAGTCGTCAGGTCAAAAATAGCCATGACACTCACAATTGAAGAGTTTTTAATAAGAGAGATCACTTCATTGGTCAAAGGTGGCAAGGTGCGTTGCACCACCTGAGGAAGAATCACATCCCAGTAAGTATAGGTCTTTGATAAGCCCAAGGATTGAGCTGCTTCAAATTGTCCTCTCGCAATACCATTTAAACCGGCACGAAATATCTCGGCGGTATAAGCGCCTTGGAAAAGTGCCAAGGCTAAAACGGCAGTGCTAAAGCGATCGAGCCCTAATACGGGGCCAAATACAAAATAGAGCAAATAAATTTGTACTAATAACGGCGTGTTACGAATCAACTCAACATAGCTGGTGGCTAAGGTGCGTCCAACCACAGAATTTGAGTTTCTCAATAGCGCTGTCGTTAAACCAATGATCAACGTAGCGACCAAAGAAATCAAAGAGATATTGATGGTAACCAGTAGCCCTTCAACTAATTCTGCTGGCCACCATTCACCATCTTCATAGAAAGCAATATAGTCCGGCACGCGCTCCCATTGCCAGCTGTATCCCATGGTTTGTGCGCCAGAGTCGAGAATCCAAACAACAGCAGCCACCAGTACAACAATCTGTACTAAAGCAGATAGGGCGGGTTTAATAATTCGAATCAACATTAATAAGTCAGGATCTGATTTAGGAACGCTTGAGTACGTTCATGTTGAGGGTTTTCAAAGAGCGCTTGTGGCGTATTCGATTCCACAATTTGTCCTTCATCCATGAAGATAACGCGGTCGGCCACTTGTTTCGCAAAGCCCATTTCGTGGGTCACGCACACCATGGTGATACCTTCGCTCGCCAGTTCAACCATCACGTCGAGCACTTCGTTAATCATCTCCGGATCAAGCGCTGAAGTCGGTTCATCAAAAAGCAGTAATTCAGGCTTCATGCACAGCGAACGGGCGATAGCTACACGTTGTTGTTGACCGCCAGAAAGTTGCACTGGGTATTTGTTGGCTTGTTCAGCGATGTGTACGCGCTCGAGATAGTGCATTGCAATCTTCTCAGCTTCTCGTTTGCTTTTTTTCAGCGTACGAATCGGCGACAGAGTTAGGTTTTCAAGCACGGTAAGATGGGGGAATAAATGAAAATGCTGAAACACCATTCCGACTTGGCCAGGTGTGTTAAATTTACTCGGAAGTACTTGTTCTAACACGCAAAGCTCGCCACTTTCGAAAGGTTCTAGCTGATTGATACAACGGATTAAGGTTGATTTACCCGAACCTGATGGCCCGCAAATCACCACTATCTCTCCTTGTTCGATATTTAAATCGATATCCTTTAGGGCATGAAAATCACCATACCACTTGTTAAGTGACTTAAACTTAACCATTTCCTTGAGATTGTTCAAATCGTTGTTCATACCTAGTAAAGAGACAGGTTTACCTTACCAATATAGAAATCTGAATGCACATAAAATTAAGGACTTATGAGAATTTAATAGCATCTTGTAGGGCAAATTAAAAAGCAGCGCCCAAAATGAACGCTGCTTTGTTTGTACGAAAGAAATAAGTAATGGGTTCAGTCAGATGTAAAAAATCATCTTTGTGTGACCATTGCCTTTGCTTTCTCTCTACTTTAGCAATTCTTAGTGAATAGCAGACTCTAAAATCTCACGCGTTTTCTCTGGCGTGATTGCTTGGTTTTCGCCAAGTTGCAGGTAACCGTGTGATTCAAGTTGAGCAACAACGTTGTCGATTGCTGCCGCTTTCGTTGCTTCGTAACCGTCGAACACGGTTGGAACGTCTAGGCTGTGGTAGAAGGCTTCGATTGCCGCGATTGTACGCTCGGCTAAATCAGCACCCGCTTCTAGGCCAAATACGTTGCGACCCATTTGCTCTAGCTTGCCACGCTTCGCTTCGATTTGATTACGAAGTAGTGAAGGTTGAACAATCGCAAGAGAACGTGCGTGGTCTACGTGCCATAGTGCTGTGAACTCATGGCCAATCATGTGTGTTGCCCAATCTTGAGGAACGCCAGTACCAATCAGGCCGTTAAGCGCTTGGTTTGCAGTCCACATTAGGTTTGCACGCCAAGCGTCGTTGTCACGCTCGTCGTATTGCTTACCCAGTACAAGTAGGTTCTTAAGCAGTGTTTCTGCGTAACCGTCTTGAACCATCGCGTCTGTTGGCATTGTGATGTATTGCTCACATACGTGAACCCACGCATCAACTAAGCCGTTGATCAGTTGGCGTTCAGGTAGAGACTTCATTACATCTGGATCCATAACCGCGAACTTAGGTTGTACTGCAGGGTTCATGAACGCCAGTTTCTCTTGAGTCTCTTTACGAGTGATTACAGCACCCATGTTAGATTCAGAACCTGTCGCAGGAAGTGTCAGTACCGCACCAATAGGAGTTGCTTCAGTAACTTGGTGTTTGCCCGCTAGGATATCCCAACCGTCGCCGTCGTATTTAGCCGCTGCAGCAACGTATTTAGAACCGTCGATTACTGAACCACCGCCAACGGCGATAATGAATTCTACGTTTTCTTCTTTAACAAGAGCGACGGCTTTATCTAGCGTCTCTTTCGTTGGGTTAGCTTCAACACCAGCGAACTCAATCCAAGCGTGATCCTTGAGAGAAGCGACAACTTGGTCGTAAACACCGTTGCTTTTGATTGAACCGCCACCGTAGATGACTAGTACTTTCTTCGAAGTATCAACCGCTTGGCTGATAGCGTTGATTTGGCCTTGGCCGAAGTGGATAACTGTAGGGTTAACGTAAGTGAATTGCATTAGAGATTCCTTGTGTAAAGCTCAATTTGTTATTTTATTTGATTGCTCAATTTCTATATTTGCATATTAGTACAGTAATCTAGGGTGATGAAGAGCTGATCCTCCAAATAAATTGCCTATTTCTACAAAATTGATATTCTTTCTCTGCTTTAGCTTACTTACTCTTAGCACTTGGAATGGAAAGTCGCCACTTATGAAAACACTCGCGCAGTTGTTACAGTCTTATGTAGAACACAAAGGTTGGGATGATCTCGAAGGGATCAGAGAAACTGAAATTGGCGGTGTGTGGTTGTATAGAAGCAGTGGCGGGAATCAACGTCAGCCATTCACTTACCAGTCGGGTATTATCATGCTCGGGCAGGGCAAAAAGAACATCTATATTGGCGATAGACCCGTTACTTACGCTGCTGGTGATTATCTTGTGGTAGGCGTGCCAATGCCATTGGAGTGTGAAGCCTTACCTGTAAATGGCGAACCATTGCTTGGTTTGTCGATAAGCATCGATTCTCAGCGCTTGCACAGCTTAGTCAAAAAGCTGGAAGACCAAGGCTTTCTAGAGAGCTACTGCAACAAGCACAAGCAGAATTCGAGCGGCTTAGAATCGACGCCAATGGAAGAGCAAATGCTGGAGAGCTTTACTCGATTGGTCAAAACTCTACATTGTGACATTGAAGCCAATATATTGGGCGATGCCATGGTCAGCGAAATTGTCTACCGCGCCCTAACCGGTTCAGAAGGGCGTGTGCTGTTTGATTTAGCTCATCATGACGGCCATTATGCACGTGTCGCCAAAGCGCTGTCTAAAGTGCATGAAGAGTACGACCAAACCATCACTGTTCAATCGCTTGCCGACGAAGCCAACATGAGCGTGTCTGCCTTCCACAATGCATTCCGTAATGTCACCTTTGAATCCCCTCTTCAATATTTGAAGAAGGTAAGACTCAACAAAGCCAAAGAACTGATTCAGCTAGAAGGCCTTCGCATCAGCGATGCTGCTCGCCGAGTCGGCTACTCGAGCCCATCCCAATTCAGTCGCGAATTTAAGCGCCACTTCAATACCACTCCAAGAGCGGTTTAGATCTTCTTTCAACGAAACTATCTGTTGAGAGCTATGGTGTTGAGAGCTATGGTGCCAAAAGCTATGGTGTCGATTGCTCTTCGTTGATGCCATCGTGATTCCTGAAAGTCCCATGTCTTGGCTGAACACAATACTTCTCATGTCATCCCCCCTGAGTCTCATATTTGTTGAATTATATGAGTAAATGTATCTAATCATAGGCATTGTCAGATTGTAGGTATTTGATTCTCGAATATATTATTAACGTACTTATATAAAATA
>NZ_AJZM02000123.1 GCF_000272405.2 Vibrio tasmaniensis 1F-187 | reverse complement strand
TGTTTGTTTATGAATTAATATAAACAGGAATTCTCCAGTTCTTAATTTGAATAGCAAACTCACAACGCTTGGTATAAGAATCAGTATATTGGAGATATCACTGTGAAAAAGCATTGGATACGTAATTCGGTCACAGCACTATTAATGGTTAGCGCATCACTAGCAAGCGCGACCAGTTTTGCTGCGTCTGAACAAAAAGAAATTGGCGATCCTCGTAACGACCAGTTCGAGCAAAACCACCCAGATCAATATCATTCATGGAGACAGACTTCAGAAAGCGAAGTTATTGAAGACGCACTAAAAGAAGATCCCAACATGGTTATCATGTGGGCTGGCTACGGCTTCGCAAAAGATTACAACAAGGCACGTGGTCACTTTTATGCGATTGACGATGTACGACAAACGCTTCGTACTGGCGGCCCAACAGACGAAAGCTCAGGCCCAATGCCAATGGCATGTTGGAGCTGTAAGAGCCCAGACGTAGCACGTGTTATTGAAGAACGTGGCGAAGATGGTTACTTCGAAGGTAAGTGGGCGCGTCTTGGCAACGAGATCATTAACCCTATTGGCTGTTCAGACTGTCACGATACCAAAAGCGAAGGCTTTAAAAATGGTGAACCAGCACTTAAGGTGACTCGTCCTTACGTTGAACGTGCATTTGAAACGATTGGTAAAAAGTTTGATGAACAAAGCCGCTTAGACCAACAAGCTTCTGTTTGTGCTCAGTGCCACGTGGAATACTACTTCACAGGGCCAACCAAAGGTGTGAAATTCCCTTGGGACGAAGGTACAACCGTTGGTGACATGGAACGCTACTATGATGCAATCAACTTTAAAGATTGGACGCATAAAGTATCGAAAGCACCCATGCTGAAAGCACAGCACCCAGGTTTCGAAACATGGCGCGAAGGCATCCATGGTAAGAACAAAGTCGTTTGTGCTGACTGTCATATGCCGAAAGTGACCAAAGAAGATGGCACTGTTTATACCGACCATAAAGTGGGTAACCCATTCGACCGCTTCGAAGATACGTGTGCAAACTGTCACACTCAATCGAAAGAAACCATGCGTAACATCGTTTCAAGCCGTAAAGCGCAAGTTCTGAACATGAAGCTAACTGCTGAGAAACAAATCGTAGCTGCTCACTTTGAAGCAGGCGCGGCATGGGAAGCGGGTGCGACAGAGCAAGAGATGGAGCCGATCCTACTGGATATCCGTCACGCTCAATGGCGTTGGGACTACGCTATCGCGTCTCACGGTATTCACATGCATGCACCTGAAATCGCTCTAGAAGTGCTAGGTACTGCCGTTGACCGCGCAGCGGATGCTCGAACTAAGATTGTTCGTCTACTGGCGAAGAAAGGCATCACCGATCCAATCGAAATTCCAGATATCTCGACAAAAGAAGCTGCTCAAAAAGCGCTTGGAATGGACATGGATAAGATGAACGCTGAGAAACAACACTTCTTAGACACGGTTGTTCCTAAATGGGAAGAGCAAGCTGAAAAGCGTGAAGCCAACTACGAATACTAGTTTCTTCAATTAGACCATTACGTAAAAACCAGTCACACTATTGTTGTGTGGCTGGTTTTTTTAGGTTTTGGGGGTATACACATCAATATCGAACCCCCGATCCACCCACTCGCCAATTCAAGGAATAAACAATGAAAATCTTACTTTCGCTTTCGGCATTATGTATTGCACTACTCAGTTCAGGCGTTCACGCATCTGAGCGTGCTGAGACAGGGTGGGAATTAATAGAGAAAGGTGCATTAGTGGTTGATGTCAGAACACCTGCAGAGTTCGAACAAGGGCATCTAGACAACGCCATCAACTACCCTCTTTCTGAAGTGGCTACTCACTTTGCTAAGATAGATAAAGAGCAACCCATCGTGTTGTATTGCCGCAGTGGCAATCGTTCAGGGCAAGCTTATCAGTTCTTGCGTGCTCAAGGGTTTACTCAAATCCATAACGCAGGTGGGTTAATCGAAATGCAAGAAAGCCAATAACTTGAGAGATTAATGGCTTTAGAGGCTAATCGTTTCAAAAGCAAATCGCTTCAAAGGCAAATCATTTCAAAAACAAATAGTTTCAAAGGCTAATCAGGAAGAACAGCCTATTGACCAAGCCTAGCGGATCATCTGTTTGGCTTGGTTGATCGAATGGATAATAGAAACACGATCAATGCCCTTTTGATTGGAATCGAGAATTTGAGTCCACGCATCAATCGCTTGTTGATAGCGCATGCTGATGAAGTGATCGGTCGCAATCAACATCAATGCCGTACGATCATTGGGATCAATCTGCATGGAGTGATCCAATAACGCATTCACGTCATCGCTCATAGCTTGAGAACTAAGATAGTAAAGTGCGGTTGCTTTGGCCGCATAGAGGCCAGAAGGTGCTTGAGGATCTAATCTAATCGCGTAGTCGTAACAGGTGAACGCTGCATCAAACTCCCCCTTCTGCATATACACACCACCAAGCTTAAACCACAAATCGGATTGATTCGGGTCTTGCTCAAGGCTTTGCTGAAGTTCATCTTCGAAATCTGTCGCCGTGTAGTTATTGTTATCGTCCAAAGGAAGTTGAGGTAACTCTTGTTTAAGTTGAGACCAGACAAGCACACTCAAAGCCACAGCAGTAAGTGAAATCATCACATTGCCTTTTAGATGACTGCCATTGTTGTTCGCGGCAATAACGATCACAATCAAAAACAGGCTCATTAGTATCAAAGCGACCAACAACCAGATATCCATTTCACACTCCTCTTTCATTCCCCTCTACTCTATCGTTTTCATCTCCTCGCTATATTGATCAAGGTTTAGCTATCGATATTTTGACGATCACAGTTCAACGATAAAGTCAGAGCAAGATCCACACATAGCAGGCAATAAAAAACCGAGCACTTAGGCTCGGTTTTTTCATTGGTAAGCTAAATTACTTAACGTAATAGAGATTACTCAGTGTCTTGCTCGCTATCACTTTCAGAGTCAGAAGCATCTGATGCTTGCTCTTCACTTGATTCAGAAACGACCGTTCCTTCTGCATTAACTGTTTCTGCGTTTACTGCGTCAGCATTTGCTTCTTCAGTTTCTTCGCCTTCAACAATCTCAGCTTCTTCTACTTCGTCGATACGTTGTAGACCTACAACATTCTCGTCTTCAGCAGTACGAATCAGTGTCACACCTTGAGTGTTACGACCAACTTGGCTTACTTCCGCTACGCGAGTACGTACTAGTGTACCTGCGTCGGTGATCATCATCATTTCATCGCCTTCTTCAACCTGAACAGCACCAACTACTGGGCCATTACGATCAGAGACTTTGATAGATACTACACCTTGCGTTGCACGGCCTTTCGTTGGGTATTCAGCCAGCTCAGTACGCTTACCGTAACCGTTTTGAGTCACAGTTAGGATATCGCCTTCGTTTGAAGGAACAATCAGTGAAACCACTTGATCGTCTTCTGGGAGCTTCATACCACGAACACCAGAGGCAGTACGACCCATTGGACGTACTTTGTCCTCGTTAAAGCGAACAACCTTGCCCGATTTAGAGAACAGCATGATGTCGCTATTACCATCAGTAATATCAACGCCAATCAGTGAATCATCGTCACGTAGGTTAACTGCGATTAGGCCGTTAGCACGTACGTTTGCGAATTGATCCAGTGATGTCTTCTTAACTGTACCGTCGCCTGTTGCCATGAAGATGAATTTCTCGTTAGAGAACTCAGAAACAGGCAGGATAGCCGTAATACGCTCACCTTCTTCTAGAGGAAGAATGTTAACGATAGGCTTACCACGAGCTGTACGGCTCGCTTGCGGCAATTGGTAAACTTTCAGGCGGTACGTTTTACCACGAGTAGAGAAGCATAAGATGTTATCGTGAGTATTAGCAACAAGCAGACGCTCAATGTAATCCTCATCTTTCATCTTAGTTGCACTCTTACCTTTACCACCACGACGCTGAGCTTCGTAGTCGCTTAGGATTTGGTACTTAACGTAACCTGCGTTAGAAAGCGTTACTACAACGTCTTCTTGAGCAATTAACTCTTCCATGTCGATGTCATGAACCGCTGCTGTGATTTCTGTACGACGCTCGTCGCCATAGATATCACGTACCGCTTCAAGTTCTTCACGGATCACTTCCATCAAACGCTCAGTGCTTGCAAGAATATGCATTAGCTCAGCGATCTCTTCTAGAAGTGCTTTGTACTCGTCTAGAATCTTCTCGTGCTCAAGGCCAGTTAGGCGGTGAAGACGAAGTTCTAGAATAGCTTGCGCTTGAGTTTCCGTTAGGAAGTATTGACCATCACGGATACCGTATTGGTCTTCAAGCCAATCTGGACGAGCTGCATCAGTACCAGCACGTTCAAGCATTGATGCAACGTTACCAAGATCCCAACCACGAGATACTAGACCAACTTTAGCTTCTGCTGGTGTTGGTGCGTTCTTGATCAGTTCAATGATTTCATCAATGTTTGCAAGCGCTAAAGATAGAGCTTCCAAGATATGTGCACGGTCGCGCGCTTTCTTCAATTCGAAGATAGTACGACGTGTCACAACTTCACGACGGTGATCAACAAAACACTTCAACATATCTTTAATGTTGAAAAGTTGTGGTTGGCCATTGTTCAGAGCAACCATGTTGATGCCGAAAGTTGTTTGCAGTTGAGTTTGTGAGTAAAGGTTGTTTAGTACAACTTCACCGACAGCATCACGCTTACATTCAATAACAATACGCATACCATCTTTATCAGATTCGTCACGCAGTGCACTGATGCCTTCAACTTTCTTGTCTTTTACAAGTTCTGCAATCTTCTCGATCAGACGAGCTTTGTTCACTTGATATGGAATTTCAGTAACGATAATTGTTTCTTTACCGTTCTTTTCCATTTCAATGTTCGCGCGCGAGCGCATGTAAACTTTGCCACGACCAGTCTTATATGCATCAACAATGCCCTTACGGCCACTGATTAATGCTGCTGTCGGGAAGTCTGGACCCGGGATATAGTCCATTAGCTCATCAATAGTGATGTCTTCATTATTGATAAATGCTAAACAGCCATCAACAACTTCGCCAAGGTTATGTGGCGGGATGTTGGTAGCCATACCTACTGCGATACCAGAAGCACCGTTAACCAATAGGTTTGGTATTTTTGTTGGTAAAACTGCTGGTATTTGCTCGGTTCCATCATAGTTAGGAACGAAGTCAACCGTATCTTTATCAAGATCCGTTAATAGCTCACCAGCTATTTTTGACATACGAACTTCGGTATAACGCATTGCCGCAGCTGAATCGCCGTCAACCGAACCAAAGTTACCTTGGCCATCGACTAACATATAGCGTAATGAAAACGGCTGAGCCATACGAACAATTGACTCGTATACCGCACTATCACCGTGTGGGTGATATTTACCGATTACATCGCCTACTACACGAGCAGACTTTTTATATGCTTTGTTCCAATCATTACCTAGTACATTCATCGCGAACAAAACGCGGCGGTGTACTGGTTTTAGGCCATCACGCACATCTGGAAGGGCACGACCAACGATGACGGACATCGCGTAGTCTAGGTATGAACCTCTAAGCTCATCTTCAATATTTACGGGCGTGATCTCTTTCGCTAGATCGCTCATAGAGCCATTTTCCCTCTATAGTCAGATCGTATTTTTGAATACGTATAAGACCGAAAAATATAACACAAATTTACCTACGGAGGCATCACTTTCCCTCTCCTTTTACCATCTTGTGACCCTTGTAGCCAATCTATTGATGAGAAATTGCACCTCAGCGTCATATCTTGCTGAAACATGGTCACTTTACACTCAATAAACTAGCAAAATTGTAGATCTTCTGGTCAGCAGGAAAAGGCAAGTTATAATGCCTGCAATTTCATGGATGCATTATTTAACTTGGAAATGCCGATTATGACTAAATCACAAAACGTAGACCCAGCAGAAATCAAAAAATTCGAAGACATGGCGTCGCGCTGGTGGGATCTAGAAGGCGAGTTTAAGCCACTACATCAAATCAATCCGTTGCGCTTAAATTACGTGCTAGAGAAAACCGAAGGCCTTTTTGGTAAGAAAGTTCTCGATGTTGGCTGCGGCGGCGGTATTCTGGCTGAAAGCATGGCTGTAGAGGGTGCGGTAGTCACCGGACTAGATATGGGTAAAGAACCGCTAGAAGTCGCTCGTCTGCACGCATTAGAAACTGGCACCAAGCTTGATTACATTCAAAGCACCATTGAAGACCATGCAGAGCAAAACCCACACACTTACGATGTGGTGACCTGCATGGAAATGTTAGAGCACGTTCCTGACCCACAGTCGGTTATCTCGGCTTGTTCAAAGTTGGTTAAACCGGGCGGCCATGTGTTCTTCTCGACATTGAACCGTAACTTTAAGTCTTACCTATTCGCTATAGTAGGTGCAGAAAAGCTACTTAAGATTGTCCCAGAAGGTACTCACGACCACGAAAAGTTCATTCGCCCAGCGGAACTTATCAAGATGATAGACAACACTCCGCTGCAAGAATTGGGGATTACAGGACTGCACTACAACCCGTTAACGGACACTTACCGTTTGGGCACAAATGTAGATGTTAACTACATAGTCCACACGCAAAATCTCACCCGATAACTATTAATATCCCCAGCTTAAAATCTTTTAGAAAAAGACGATTGAAAAGAGTTGTAATTAACATAACTTTACGACTTTTTTCAGTCTAAATTTCGTGCGCTCGCTTCCATTTTGACCACCTAGATTTAATTTTAATCATCCAAAATCCATTGCCCATTTTGCTCAAAGATCAAGGGATTTTTTTTTATGTGTGCGCAAAAATAAAGCAACCTTAAAAGGCTATTTTTATACAATCAAGTCACATCGAACCTCGTCAGTTAGTGGTCACTTACAGTTTTTTTTCAATCCACCACTTATCCACAAGCACTCCCATTTCTTTACCTTGAAAAATATAAGCTGTAGCACTATCTTGTAACCCAACAAACAAATGACCCCTATATGTTGTGTTTGAACTACAATGTATGGGTAGACCAAGATCACAAAGCCGAAACGTAATTTACAAAAATTACACAGAAATACACAAAAACACGGCTTTGTTCAGTTTTGTTAGGGAAATTAAGCAGAATGAACCAACAACTTACTGTTACCAAACGTAACGGGCGCAAAGAAACAATCGATTTAGAGAAAATCCATCGAGTGATCACATGGGCAGCTGAAGGCTTGCACAATGTTTCTGTATCACAAGTAGAATTGAAAGCTCACATTCAGTTTTATGATGGCATCACCACCACTGACATCCATGAGACAATCATCAAGTCAGCAGCGGATTTAATCTCTGAAGAGACTCCTGATTACCAATATCTAGCAGCACGTCTATCAGTATTCCACCTACGTAAAAAAGCGTACGGCGAGTACGAGCCACCGGCTCTATATGACCACGTTGCAAAACTGGTTGATATGGGCAAATACGATAGCCACCTAATGGAAGACTACACGAAAGCTGAGTTTGACGAGCTTGACGCGTACATCGACCACAAGCGTGACTTAGACTTCTCTTATGCAGCGGTCAAGCAGCTTGAAGGTAAATACTTCGTGCAAAACCGTGTAACAAAAGAAATCTACGAGAGTGCTCAGTTCCTTTACATCCTAGTTGCTGCTTGTTTATTCGGTAAATACCCGAAATCAACTCGTCTGGATTACATCAAACGTTTTTACGACGCCTCGTCTACGTTTAAGATTTCTCTACCTACACCAATTATGTCTGGTGTACGTACGCCTACTCGTCAATTCAGTTCTTGCGTACTGATCGAGTGTGGTGACAGCCTTGATTCTATCAACGCAACAGCAAGCTCTATTGTTCGTTACGTATCTCAACGTGCTGGTATTGGTATCAACGCAGGTCGTATCCGTGCGCTTGGTTCTGAAATTCGTGGTGGTGAAGCGTTCCACACTGGCTGTATCCCTTTCTACAAATACTTCCAAACAGCAGTAAAATGTTGTTCTCAAGGTGGTGTTCGTGGCGGTGCAGCAACCGTGTTCTACCCACTATGGCACGGTGAAGTTCAGTCTCTATTAGTACTGAAAAACAACCGTGGTGTTGAAGAGAACCGTGTTCGTCACATGGACTACGGCGTACAGCTTAATAAGCTAATGTACTCTCGTCTTGTTCAAGGTGGCAACATCAGCCTGTTCTCCCCTTCAGATGTACCTGGACTTTACGATGCGTTCTTCGAAAACCAAGAGCGTTTTGAAGAGCTGTACGTTAAGTACGAAAACGATCCTTCAGTGAAACGTGAAACTGTGAAAGCGGTTGAACTGTTCTCTCTACTAATGCAAGAGCGTGCTTCTACTGGTCGTATCTACATTCAGAACGTTGACCACTGTAATACACACAGCCCGTTTGATTCTGAAGTAGCACCTGTTCGTCAATCGAACCTATGTCTAGAAATCGCGCTACCAACTAAGCCACTTTCTAACGTGGAAGATGACGAAGGTGAGATTGCACTGTGTACGCTGTCTGCGTTCAACCTTGGCGCAATCAATGAACTCGACGACTTAGCAGAGCTTTCTGAGTTGGTTGTTCGTGCACTTGATGCACTGCTTGATTACCAAGACTACCCGCTTCCAGCAGCATACAAATCGACAATGAATCGTCGTACTTTAGGTGTGGGTGTCATCAACTATGCATACTACCTGGCGAAGAATGGTGTTAAGTACTCTGACGGTAGCGCAAATGGCCTGACTCACCGTACTTTTGAAGCAATTCAATACCACTTGCTAAAAGCGTCTGTTGAACTAGCGAAAGAACAAGGCCGTTGCCCATCTTTCCACGAGACCAACTACGCGAAAGGCCTACTGCCAATCGATACTTATAAAAAAGATATCGACTTAGTATGTGAAGAGCCTCTGCACTACGATTGGGACACGCTACGTGAAGAGATCATGGAGCACGGTCTGCGTAACTCTACGCTAACAGCGCTTATGCCTTCTGAGACTTCGTCTCAAATCTCGAACGCGACTAACGGTATCGAGCCACCACGTGGTTATGTATCAGTGAAAGCGTCGAAAGACGGTATCCTGAAGCAAGTTGTTCCTGATTTCTTAAATCTTAAAAACAACTACGAGCTACTTTGGAACATTGGCAATAACGACGGTTACCTACACTTAGTGGGTATCATGCAAAAATTCGTTGACCAAGCTATCTCTGCAAACACTAACTATGATCCAAGTGTTTACGACAGCGGTAAGGTTCCAATGAAGCAGCTGCTTAAAGACCTACTAACTGCATATAAGTATGGTGTTAAAACGCTTTACTACCATAACACGCGTGATGGTGCTAAAGACGACCAAGGCGATGCAGTTCAAGTGCCGGAAGAAGATTGTGAAGGCGGCGGTTGTAAGATCTAAACCGCAATAAACATTAAGACCCCAGAGAAGAGTTATCTTCTCTGGGTTTAAAGCATTAACAGGGTCCGTTTTATTGCGGGTCTTTAAAGGATTTGAGGCATTTATGGCTTACAGTACTTTTTCTCAACAAAAAAATGACCAACTAAAAGAACCAATGTTCTTGGGTCAGTCGGTAAACGTTGCACGTTACGACCAACAAAAATTTGAAATCTTCGAAAAGCTTATCGAGAAGCAGCTTTCTTTCTTCTGGCGCCCAGAAGAGGTCGACGTGTCTAGTGACCGTATCGACTACAACAAGCTTCCTGAGCATGAAAAGCACATCTTTATCTCTAACTTGAAGTACCAAACGCTTCTAGATTCTATCCAAGGCCGCAGCCCTAACGTTGCCCTACTTCCATTGGTATCACTACCAGAAGTTGAAACTTGGATTGAGACATGGTCATTCTCTGAAACGATTCACTCTCGTTCTTACACGCACATCATCCGTAACATCGTAAATGATCCAGGCGTAGTATTCGACGACATCGTTGAAAACGAAGAGATCCTGAAGCGTGCTAAAGACATCGCGTTTTACTACGATGACCTAATCAAACTAACGGCTGACTACCACCGCTACGGTGAAGGCAACCACAACATCAATGGCGAAGACGTTAAGATTTCACTTCATGACCTGAAGAAGAAGCTTTACGTATGTCTAATGTCTGTAAACGCACTGGAAGCGATTCGTTTCTACGTGAGTTTTGCATGTTCATTCGCATTCGCTGAACGTGAGCTAATGGAAGGTAACGCGAAGATCATCAAGCTAATCGCTCGTGATGAAGCACTTCACCTTACTGGTACACAGCACATGATCAACTTGCTGCGTAATGGCCAAGATGACTTCGAATTCATGCAGATCGCTGAAGAGTGTAAGCAAGAGTGTTTCGACCTATTCAAAGAAGCGGCTGAGCAAGAGAAAGAGTGGGCAGAATACCTATTCAAAGATGGCTCTATGATTGGTCTAAACAAAGATATTCTTTGCCAATACGTTGAGTACATTACCAACATCCGTATGCAAGCGGTTGGTCTAGGTACGGCTTACCCAGAAGCAACATCGAACCCAATTCCATGGATCAACGCTTGGTTGTCTTCAGATAACGTTCAAGTTGCTCCACAAGAAGCTGAAATCAGTTCTTACCTAGTTGGCCAAATCGACAACGAAGTAAAAGCTGACGACTTTGAAGGATTTGAGCTGTAATGCCAACAATCAAAATCAACAAGCTGACTTCTATTGAATCTAACCCTTCAAATACTCTATTGGAAACAATGGAACAAGCAGGGTTAGAGCCAGAATACAACTGCCGAGATGGCCACTGTGGCGCTTGCCGCTGTACGTTGGATTCTGGGGAAGTCGAGTACGTTGGTTTTGCTATGGCTTACACGCAAGGTGATGAAATTTTGCCTTGTATCTGTAAAGCAAAAACAGAACTATCGCTGAGTAACGTTATTCACAGAAATAAGCAAAAAAGTGCTTAATACTTGTACTTAGATCTTATACTTAGCTGCTTAGCGCGATTAGTACAATGTTGAATTGTTAGCAGAAAAGCTTAAAAATTTAAGGGCCCGATAATCTTCATTATCAGGCCCTTTTTGTATTTCATGTTGGCTCAATCAGACAACTCGCTTATTGCACCAACTCGGCTTTATTGATGTATATGATTTATTACATATATAGCTCTATAGCTTTAACTTGGACTTTATAGCGTTGACTTGGTTTTATAGTACCGCTTTAGGAATAAACATGTCTTTCAATCGCTTAACCGAAGAGTAAGTACCAAACATCGGTTTGTTGTCTAGATGCCTTCTCAGCATATCGGCGGCAACGGTCTTAATCACGTTGCGTTGGTCTTCGCGTGAGTACTGACGATAAAACTCAAGCACCTGTCCCCACTCTCCTGCTTCAGTAGACAATGCGACGCTAAATGTGTTGTCTTCTAACTTACCAGTAACCAAAGCCAGTTCTGTACCGCACTTCTCTCTTGTAGCGCCAGCCAGTGCAAAGGTTGCGGCTAATGGATCACTCTTTTCAAGTTGGCTCTCTTTTGGCTCAGCCATGACCCATGAATGACCAAAGCAGTCTTCAACCTGCTCATTCAATTGCAGCCACGCTGATAGGGCGCCTTTGGTCGACACTTCAGATACAGATAACGTCTTCTTTTTTTCCGCCATGATGTGTCCAATATGGTCAATCATTGGCTCATCAACGCTCACGACATTACTCTCTAGGAGCTTGTAAACCATTTGCAGAAGCTTAACGCGAGTTTCTAAGTCTGCCTTAGGACCAAACAGTTTGACCTCAATAAAAGGCAGATAAGAGCGGTAGCCAAGTTCATAGCCTGCTGGAAGCTTAAGCTGGTCTAACACATCCGAGATACCCGACTCAGACAAACCAAACGTAAACAATCGACTGCATTCAGAGGCAACCACTTGAGGGTAGGTACGCGACAAGTCAGGAAGAATCTCAAACGTAACCATACGTTTGAATTCACTCGGTACACCAGGAGTGAAATAGAAAGTCGCATCGTTGATTTTCAGCTTGAAGCCGCAAGCCGTACCCACAGGGTTATCAACAATCTCTGAACTCGCGGGTAATAAAGCTTGCTTAAGGTTACTGTCAGGCATCGGCATACCACGTCCAGAGAACATCTCTTCCATACGAGTCAGCCACTCAGGGAACATGACAAGCTTTTGATCTGAGGCCGCAGCCGCAGCGGCCGCACTCATATCATCAGTTGTCGGCCCCAAACCACCATTGACGATAACCACATCATAGTTGAAGCTCAGCATCAGAAGTTCTTCGATCAGAGCGTTCATTTGGTCGCCCACAGTTGAACGCTTTGCCAAAGCAAAGCCGTGCTGATAAAACTCAGCAGACATCCAAGCTGCGTTTGTGTCGACAATGTCCCCATGAAGAACTTCTTCACCAGTGCTTAACATTGCGATTTTCGTCATATTTATATCCCTTGTGGCCATTAAAAGACACGGCATTATTTACAAACTAGTCTAAGGTTGAGTTTGAGTCATTCACCTTTTCACAAATATTACTAATGCTTAATCTAAGGTTTTCTTAGGAAAAGCAATAAATTATTAGTTCCCTAAACTAAGCATTTAATAGATAATTGTGACTCGGATCAATTATTAACTTCTCATGGAGACCCTTGTGGCCAAATCACCGTTACTAACGAAGGTTACTGCTGCATTTACAATGCTAATGTCAGTTAACTCGGTTGCAAGCCAATACGACTTCGACCAACCAATCAACCTTTCTTATTCGGATGAATGCGCTCAAGATTACTGTGTTAATGAAAGCTTGTACACCTATAAGCCTAGTAACAATTATGCGCTAAGCGAAACAAGCGACCAATATGATTTAACGATCGAAAAACAACCACTCTACCTTACCGTTAGCGATGGCAAAGATTGGGATTACCTCATGGGCCAAACTTATACCATTCTTGGTTTAAGTGTCGCAACCGTTGGCCTCATGACGCTTTTACCGGAAAGCATCACTAAGTGGGATGATGACCAGCGTGATATCAGTGCACTAGGTAAAAAATGGAAAGATAACGTTTCTGAAGGCCCTGTATGGGACCGTGATGAGCACTTCCTAAACTACGTAATGCATCCGTATTTCGGTGGTGTTTACTACACCGCAGCTCGACATGCTGGTTATGACGAGTTTGAGTCTTTCTTATACTCTTGGACAATGTCGACATTTTTCTGGGAATACGGCGTAGAAGCGTTTGCTGAAGTACCGTCATGGCAAGATATCTTTATTACACCATTCTTTGGGGCTGTTGTCGGTGAAATGATGCTAGAAGCAGAGCAAGACATTGTTGCTTCAGGTGGCGAAGTGATGGGCTCTCAAACCATGGGTGATGTTTCATTATTCTTCCTCAACCCTGTTGGCCATATCCACTACTGGGTAAGTGATGCATGGGGTGGTGACGCAGAAGTTAATCTGAATACTAACCCTTGGTGGGATAACAAAGACGCAGCACGATTCGCCTACGATGCAGGGGCAACATACGACTCTCAGTTTGTTGGTATGAACTTTAAAGTAACGTTTTAAATCGACTTCCAGTCTCTGAACTCTATGTTACTGCATTTCAAATAAATGCGACAACTCTTCTAAAAGCGGCTCTCTAGCCGCTTTTTTTGTGCCCTACTCTTCATTCTCTTTTTTTTGCATCACAGCTTAGTTTCAAAAATTGACACAGGTCAAACATTGTTCGATGTAACCTTCTACACTGAAATTAAAGAACTTTATCACGTGATATCAAACATTTAATTAGCAACGAACAATTGAGACTTTGGGGGCTGATATGAACAGTACATTTATCGTAAACTTTATCGGACAAGCATCACCAGCAACAATCAAGCAACTTGCTGCGGTTACTCACGAAAACGACGGGAAATGGCTCATCAGTAAAGTTAACTTTATTGAAGATCAAGTTGCAGGCGTATTAAAGATTCAACTTCCAGCCATCAACGAATCAATTGTTAAGGATGCTTTCAGTGCCAATGCTGACTTGATCGTACAGTTTGTTGATTCAAACCACACTCACAACGCACAAGACACAATCCATCACCTAAGACTCGACTCTAACGACAGAGCGGGTATCGTCAACGAAGTGACACATGTACTAGACAGACAAGGGATCAGCATTCTTGATATGGATTGCCACCGAGTCTTCATCGCTGGCGGCGGTGGTGTTAGCTCAAGCTTATTTACTTCCAAGATTGCCGTTAAGCTACCAATCGAAGTTTTGATTGATGATGTCGTGAATGAATTAGAAACGCTCAGTGAAGATACTCGAGTGATGATTGAGAGCTAACGGATAGCATTTCACTTCTATCCTTACTCTTTTCTCTGGTAACAGTTATCTATAAAAAAAAAGAGCAGCTCACCGGCTGCTCTTTTTATTGTTCTAAAACTATGACTTAGTTACTTAACCGACCATTGCGACAATGAGCGTTTGAAGTCTTCATAGCCAAATTCATTTAGCTTCTGAACTTCACCACTGCTACGTTCGCAGTAGATTGATGGCATTTTTAGGCCATTGAACCAGTTTAGTTTCACCATGGTGTAGCCTGCACTGTCTAGCAGGTGCAGCTTTTGACCAATCTTAAGTGGCTCTTCAAAGCTTGCTTCACAGAACTGATCGCCTGCAAGGCATGAACATGAACCAATCACGTAGTCATGATTGCCGTTTTCAGACGCTTCTAATACCGATGCTGGTTCATTGTAGATAAGCGTATCAAGGCGATGAGCTTCGGTTGCCGAATCGACAATAGCGGTTTTCTTCACGTTCTTGACAATATCAACCACAGTCACTACTAAGTCAGTTGTCTTGGTAATGATAGCTTCACCCGGCTCTAGGTACATCTGCACGCCGTGTTTTTCAGAGAAGGCTTTTAGCGCAAGACCCAGTCTCTCGATGTCATAACCCGGCCATGTGAAGAACACACCTCCGCCCATGCTCACCCAATCCAACTTATCTAAGTACTCACCAAACTGCTCTGAGATTGAATCAAGCAAACCGATAAATGCATCGACGTCTTTGTTCTCACAGTTCATGTGGAACATCACACCATTAATCTCACCGAAGATCTCCGGTTTAATGTGATCTGCTTGCACACCCAAACGCGAGAATTGACGCGCTGGGTTTGCCAGATCTTGTCCTGCGTAGCTCACGCCCGGATTTAAACGTAAACCCAGCGAAGCCTTACCTTCAACGATGTGTCGGTAAGCAGCAAGTTGGCTTTGAGAGTTGAAGATCATCTTGTCGCAGATATCCGCAACTTCTCTCACGTCATCTTCGCTGTAACCCACACTGTAAGCGTGCGTTTCACCACCAAAGGTTTCGTGGCCAAGCTTGACTTCGTATGGGCCAGAGCTTGTCGTGCCATCGAGGTAAGGTTTGATGATGTCAAACACACCCCATGTCGAAAAACACTTCAGTGCCAATACCAATTTCACACCTGAAATCTCTTTCAGTTGCTTGGCTTTCTCTAGATTCGCAATCAACTTGTCTTCGTTGATCATGAAATATGGGGTTTTTAGTTCTTCTTTCTTAAACGTCATTTTTGTAAACACTCAAGCAGCATCTATAGATGGAAAGGTAAATTAACAATTTTGGTGTGATTTATTTTGATTTTGTCCTGTCCGAGCGCAGTGAGTTACAAAATCAAAATAAATGATACCAAAGCTTCAAGGCTATCATCATCGAAAAGGGAACAATCCATGTCCCCTTTAATTAGCAATCAAAACAAGAAATCAGTTCTTATTTTTTCAGCTCTTGAATCACAGGAAGACCTTGGCCTGCTTCAAGTTCTTGAACATGCCAATCTAGACCGATTTCCGGCATGGTTGCTAGGAACGGGTCTGGGTTTAGCTGTTCCATGTTGAACACGCCTTTATCAGCCCATTCGCCACGGAAGAACTGAAGTGCAGCAGTAATCGCAGGTACACCTGTTGTGTAAGAGATCGCTTGGTGCTCTACGTCTTCGTAAGCCACTTCGTGGTCTGCGTTATTGTAGATGAATACGCTACGCTCTTTACCGTCTTTCTTACCTTGAACCCAAGTACCGATACACGTTAAACCTGTGTAACCCGGAGCCAAAGATGTTGGATCTGGTAGCAGCGCTTTAAGAACATGAAGAGGCTGAACCACAGTGCCGTCGTGCAGTGTTAGCGGATCAGGGCTAAGAAGGCCGATATCACGCATGCAGTTGAAGTAGTTCAAGTATGCATCACCAAAGCCCATCCAGAATTCGATACGCTTAGCTGGGATGAATTCCTTCATTGAACGCACTTCATCGTGTGCCATTGAGTAAACTTTGTGAGAACCACAGTTCGGGAATTCAAACTCAAGCATACGAGAGTGGCAAGGTACTTGCTTCCACTCTTCATTTTCCCAGTAGAAAGAATCACCTTGGATCTCAAGCATGTTGGTTTCTGGGTCAAAGTTTGTCGCAAACTTCTTGCCGTGGTCGCCAGCATTGACGTCCATTACATCAATTGAGTCAATCTCATCGAACAAGTGCTTAACCGCGTACGCTGCAAAGATTGATACCACACCTGGATCGAAACCAGCGCCAAGAATACCTGTGATGCCCGCTTCAGCGAACTTCTCACGGTAGCCCCACTGCCAATCGTAAGCTTGTGGTACTTGTTGGCCTTCAGAACATAGGTCAACCGCTACCGATGTATCTAGATAAGAGACTTTCGATTGGTAACACGCTTCCATGATCGCCATGTTTACCCAAGGAGGACCAGCGTTGATCACTAGATCCGGCTTAACTTCTTTAATCAAAGCAACAAGCGCATCAACATCGTCAGCGTCTACTGAACGAGCTTCTAGTTTCTTAGTAGAATCTTTAAGGTTGTTTTTGCCTTTGATAGATTCGATGATTTTTTCACACTTCGCAATTGTGCGAGAAGCGATTGTGATATCACCCAGCACTTCGTTATTTTGTGCTGCTTTGTGTGCAACAACCCAACCAACGCCGCCTGCACCAATTTGTAGAATAGCCATAGTTTTAATTACCCTTGTTGTTCTGCTAGCTCAATAGCTAAAGTTTGAATTTTATTAATTAGAGATTTGAAATCTGATGTCGTTAAGCACGGATTCAAGATAGTGAATTTCAGCGCGCTTTTACCATCAACGACCGTTTCGCCAAGTACTGCAACGCCACGAGTCAGCGCCTCCAGTCTTAACGTCTGATTCAGTTTGTCTAAATCAAGAACGCCGTTTGCTGATAGCTCGTTGTTCGGTAACGCACGGAACAGCACAGTCGACAGTGACGGCTCAGCAAGCAACTCGAAATCTTCATGCTTCTGAATCAGACCGGCAACTTCAAGCGTCTGCTCTAGAAGATGGTCGTACATATCACCCAGTTGCTTTGGTCCAACGCTTTGCATCGTCATGAACACTTTCAATGCATCGAAACGCTTGGTGGTAGCGATAGACTTATCGACTAGATTTGGCAGTTCATCGTGTTCGCGGTTCAAGTAGTCTGCGTGATGCAGTAGGTACTTAAAGTTCGCTTTGTCTTTCAGCAGCACTGCACCACAGCTGATTGTTTGGAAGAACAACTTGTGGAAGTCGACACTCACTGAGTCCGCTTTTTCGATACCTTTCAGACGAGCTTTATGGCTACTTAAGATAAGCGCGCCACCGTAAGCACTGTCGACATGGAACCAAAGATCTTGTTGGTTGGCGATGTCAGCAATCGCTTCAAGGTCATCAATAGCACCGTGATCGGTCGTACCCGCAGTACCGACAACCGCAAAAGGAATCAACCCTTGAGCTTTAAGCGCTTTCACTTCTGCATCTAACAAGTCAGGCTTGATAGTGCCGTTTGCATTGGTGTCAACACAGCATACTGCCGCTTCACCTAGCCCTAATAGAGAGGCTGACTTTTGAACCGTGAAGTGCGATTTCTTTGAACATAAGATACGCAGCTTGCTCGCGTATTCTGGTAAGCCAAGCTTTTGGATAGAATGACCATTGTGCTTATCCGCAACCCAGTCTCTCGCAAGCAATAAACCCATTAGGTTACTTTGCGTGCCGCCGCTAGTGAAAACACCGTCAGCTTGTGCGCCAAGTTGGTATTTGTCGCACATCCAATCCACGACACGCTGCTCTACATAAGTCGCAGCAGATGCTTGGTCCCATGAATCCATTGATTGATTCAACGCCGCGATAATCGATTCCGCAGCTACCGAAGCCATAAGCGGTGGAGTGTGAAGGTGCGCAATGCAGTCTGGGTGTTGCACGAAGATGGAGTTTGCAGCGACAAGGTCTGCAGTGCTATCTACAACATCAACCAAAGCGTGTTGATTGTTATCGAGATCAACAGCATTGATAGCTGCTTCTAACACTTTTGGATCTAAACCCGAATAAGGGGTTTCAACCTGTTCAAAAACGGCTTTCATCGCTTGAGTGGTTTGGTTCATCACGCTAGCAAATTCGTCGCTACCGCCTAAACCTATCTGGATGAAATGCTTATTCCATTCTTGGTTAGTTTGCTCGCTTGAAGCTGGGTCTTGTTGTAAACCGCCACCCGCTGCGATGATCGCTTCTTCCATGACACGCAGTGCAAAGTCGATCTGCTCGAAAGAGATAGTCATTGGCGGAAGGAAACGAATGACCGAACCATCACGACCACCCTTTTCAACCATCAAGCCGCGCTCCAATGCTGCTCGTTGAATCGCTAGAGTCAGTTCGCCGTCTGATTGCGGCTCGCCAAATTTGTTGAGCTCACCATTTGGTTGCTTGATCTCAGCGCCAAGCATCAAGCCTTTACCACGAACTTCAGCAATACAGTTCACACGCGATTGAATCTTCTCGAGCCCGTGACGTAAATATTGGCCTGCGATGTTCGCGTGCTCAACCAAACCATCACGTTCGATGATCTCTAACGCCTTAGCGCCAGATACCATTGCCAACTGATTACCACGGAATGTGCCGGTGTGCTCACCCGCTTTCCAAGTATCGATGCTCTTATCGAATACAAGCAGCGACATAGGCAGTCCGCCACCAATCGCTTTAGACAAACATAATATATCTGGATTAACGCCTGATTCTTCAAACGCAAAGCGATGGCCGGTTTTACCCACACCACACTGAATTTCATCAAAGATCAGTAGGATGCCGTGTTCATCACAGATGCGACGTAGGCCTTGTAGCCAAGACGCCGGAGCTGGAATCACACCGCCCTCACCTTGTACAGGCTCAACGATCATCGCAGCAGGTTTCATGATGCCAGATTCGTCGTCATTCAACATACGCTCGATGTAACGAATGCTCGCGTTAGCACCCGCTTCACCACCAATGCCAAACGGGCAACGAAGGTTGTATGGGAAAGGCATGAAATGTACGTCAGACATTAAGCCACTACGACGTTCTTTAGTGCCAAGGTTACCCATCATGCCCATAGTGCCGTTAGTCATGCCGTGGTAAGCACCACGAAAAGCAAACATGGTGTTGCGACCTGTAGTTTGCTTGGCTAGCTTGATCGCGGCTTCCACAGCATCAGCGCCAGACGGGCCACAGAATTGAAGAACCGAGTTCGTTGAAAAGTCTTGAGGGAGAAAAGCTTTAACTCGCTTGATAAACGTCTCTTTTGCTTGAGTCGTAATATCAAGTGTCTGATATGGCAAACCAGAATCGAGTTGGTCTTTAAGTGCTTGGTTAATCTCAGGGTGGTTGTAGCCCAGAGAAAGTGTACCTGCACCGGCTAAGCAATCGAGAAAGAGTTGGCCACGAGTATCTTCAACTAAAACACCACATGCTCGTTTAATAGCAATCGGTAGGCGTCTTGGGTAAGAGCGAACATCCGACTCATGCTGTTCTTGCTCTAGCAAAATAGCGTCAGGTGTTAAGTCGTAAGTTCCCTCTACGATAGGAACCATAGTTGAAAATGAATTTGCGATAGTATTAATATCGACTTCAAAGGCGGTAGTCATAAAAGTCCCCTTGAATGTGTTCATACTCACCTCCATCAGACACAATTGCACACCGTCCCTCTATTGATTTAGAGAGAGTTCATAGTGAAACACGCGTATTGTCTAGAAATGAGATATAGCTGTACGCTCGCATAAGTCAAATAACGAATACGAAATTAGGCCGTCTTAGGACAGCAAAAATTAGTTAGCGTGAGCTCAAGGTTCAGTAATGCTACTGTTTTGAAGAATTGGACATTTGTGCAGTATCGGACAGCTATGAAGAACTGGCCCTTTTGGAAATGCAGAGCTGATTAGCAATGTTGTTATTAGTGTGTTCAATGTTGGGTTTCCCATTAGCATGGCGAATTGCGCCATAAGTATCCCGTCTATCAGCTAAAGGCTAGCTGATACCTACCCTACGTAATGTCCCAATCAGCAAGAATGGTCACTACGCGTATCCCCCAGAAGCAATCGTTGCTCTTCTTGAACATTGTTCATTCCGAGATTGCGCGGGAAAGTAACATAAAGTGAAATGAACGATCAATAGTTTTTAATAATCGCTTGATAAATAGGAGCGGTAACTGACAAATTGCTGAAAATATCGACAAGTTAATCTTTTGATAAGGAGCTCCCCGGTTCACTCATTCCTCGCGCCCGAGGATGACGACATGGGCATATAAACGTTGTTAGTGAGGCTTTGAGACCAGAAAAATCAGAACGGCAGAAACCAAAAAGCCCGAACATTTCTGTTCGGGCTTTCTAATTTGGAGCGATACATCGGGT
>NZ_AJZM02000122.1 GCF_000272405.2 Vibrio tasmaniensis 1F-187 | reverse complement strand
AGGCACCCTCGCAGCCACTTCTATGACATTGAGTCATTTTCATGACTAAGAGAAGGAATGTATCACATAGGATGATAAAAAACTTGATTCATATTAAATGGGCATCTGTATGCGTAAATAGCCAATGTCTTGATAGACTACATCCAGTCAATTGCTTTAGTTGGTGTGCAGGCAGGCTATTTAGGAGAGATAATAGTAAGCCAAAGTTGTATTGAGAGATTGTGACCAAATATCCACTCCAGCACACAATGGTGCAAATTTGTTTCGGTCAAGTTCCCACAGTAAAAAGGAATCTAAATCGTTTACCATATTAGCAAAATATTTATTGTGTAAATAAAAGGGCGATAAGTTATAAGAAATCTAAGACTAACCGCAATAGTTAGCCCTTTTAGATGTACACTTTCTCAGTCAAAATTCGTTAATTTTCGCACTCAACTAAACTAATAAAAAACTCTATATATTCATTGATATATAGAGTTCTGTTTCTCTAAATTACCAAGTAATTCGCACCCAAATAAGTATCAGAAGCACATTTAGCTAATCACTAAACCTTGACCGAGTTTTGTATCTTCCAACGGTTTGATTCAGTCGGTAAGATTAGTAACCGTAAATTTAACTTCATTTACGGTTGAATCAGGTGTTTTGCTGTTAACGTTGGTATTTTTTCTTCAGCTTTTTTAGCTCTTCTGGATTGCTTTTCTCTAGCTTATTTTCGTATTCATCCATATGTTTCGAGAGCCAAATGTGAACTTTTTGCGCATAGAGAGCAAAAACACCAATAGCCAAACTCAATGCAAATATTATTTTGATAAACAACATCCTAGTCCCCCTCATGATTTATGTAGACGTGCTAGTCAGTACTAGCGAATAACCCTATCAGTTCATCAGTTGTAGCTGTTTTCCATGAACCATTTCTCGCCTGTAACATATACCGTAATACGATGCTTGGATTAGTTCCAGTGTAGCAAAACAAGCTTGCCACTAATGGGAAAAAGTATGTAGGCGACTAGCAAGCCTCGACACATTTCCGTGTCAAAGTAATCAAATTGCGCCTATTTGTAAGAGAGTAAAAAAGATTCATATTGGCGGCATGCTGCTAGCTTGACCGTTTCGACCATCTTCCTGCATCAATGTAGGGTCGCCTCAGAATTCGGAACTTCTAAGGCAACCCCGATTAGCTTAGCGTACGTTTTCGTTCTATTGGGCTTCAGGCCTCTTCTGGATAAGGATTGTCAAAAGCGTTTGCAGACACACGGATCGTCAAATCATTTGATAATCCTTCGATCTTCTCCAAAATCTCAGAAGGACAACTTTCGTCAAAGGTCAACACAAAGTCATAGATCAAACCATCATCACTGCTGTTTTCCAGAGTGTCCCATTCCAGTGATTCAAGTTCTTCGTCTGTTATGCCAAGCTCCTCTGCCAATCTACTCTGAGGGCGTTCGCCATATCGCAGTTCCGGATCAACCCAGTCGTCATTGACGCTACCTCCAGCTTCAAGCTCGAAATCGTAAAAACCTCGCTTGCCTGCCATGCGGGGCAAAGTCACCTTTACAACCATATTAAGTGTGTCACCACAGAACGGTTTATCGTTCAGAGATTCGCCCTTGTACTGAGCTTTGGCAATAGCTACCAGTTCGTCACCACGATCTTCTATTTTTACGTCGTCATAATAAGGCGTATCGAAAAATCCCGCATTGGTTTCAGCCATCGCTCCGGAAAGCTGATCATCTATAAGAGATTGGCAATCGGGTAGTAAGACTTCGACAATATAGGTTTCCAGTGTGTCATAGAGCCAGACATCTCCACCGTATAACCCTTCCTCGGAAAGCATGTCTGAAAGAAGCTTGGCGAGGTCAATTGATTGGTTAAGGTCATTTGGTAAACTGATAAGTTTCGGGCGTCTGTCATTCATCAACGATATATCAGGAATGAAGATATATGCTTCTTCGAGCTGAGCTATCGGGTAAGTCTTCTCAGCCATAAGTGCCGCATGGCTCTTATAGCCAAAAATGCTGCAACCAGCTCTCTGGCATGTGAAGCTTTTAGTTTCTCAGTTGATTGGGAAGCATGATTTTGACGCAGAAAATCTGCACACAGTTTTGATAGATCAATACTCATGGGAGTGATCCTCTTTTAACGATGCCGGACTTTAAAGGTAGTGGTAAGTGTTTAAGTCACTACGCTTGCCAGCAGGGTTAATAAAGATCAACTACAATTGGCAGGTAGTTCGATTTGCTGTCTTTTAGGTCACTTACAGCCTTGGCAATCAGCTCCAACACTTAAGATACCAGATTAGAGTTATTTTGACAAAACGAATAAAATGATGCGATCAGATGACCATGTCAGGATATGGCTTTCAGTATGAATCATTATTACTCAATTTCGATAGAATAGACCAAGAAAAGAACATTTCAGTATGAAACTGTTCTTTCTGATCTTGGTAAATTGATAGGATGGATTAAGGCTTGTAGTAGTGAGTATGAGACTTTATTCCTCTCATACACTATTGTGCAAGTGTAGTTATATTCGGAGGTACTTTAATGTTCAGTGCTGCTTATGAAATGCTTGGAGGTGAAAAGTGCAAAGTTCAGAGCGTAATTGATAGTCTAAAAATTATTCGTCAAGGGCTTCCTGTTGGAGCGTTGGATAGAGGAATGTTAACTCTTGGTCTGACTAAGACAGATTACGCGAAAATTATTGGTGTTAATCTTCGTACTCTCCAGCGAAAAATGAAAGAACCGAATGCAACGCTAAGCCCAACTGCCAGTGAACATGCTCTTATGCTTGCTGATATGGTCATTAAAGCAGATGAGTATTTTGGTGATTGTGATACGACACTTCGCTGGTTAAATAAGCCTAGCTTGGTGTTTGAAAACGAAACACCACTTTCATTCTGTGACACAATAACCGGTATCATTCTGGTGACGGAAGAGATCAATAAGTTGAAATACGGATATACGGCTTAAATGGAAGTTTACCTATTGTCACACAGCAATGTTGCTGACATGGCTGGGAAAGCCAGTCTGTTTGGTTTTGTGAGTTAGGTCCTTAGAGACGCTATGATTGGTTGTTAGAGTTTTTGCTACAGCTTTTATGCTGGCGTATCTCTGCCTTGCACTGTAGGTTACATCAGGATAGATATAGGCTATGGCTCGACATATCGACCTGAATTCTTTGAGATAAAATCATCTCAAGAAATATCACCATACTTGATACGATTTAATGCATCTAAAACGCGTTTTAAGTCACCTTTGAGCACTACTTCTAGCGGAGTCAAACCAGACAGCGCTGGAATTGCAGAAGTTAACCATTCTGTTCTCAAGTCAGAGTCGTCAAACACACCCTCTACTTGATCTTTTAAATTAGGATGTTGTGAAAGAATATACTCTATAGACTTTGACTGGATACTGCCCTCAAATTCGACTTTACGTAAAGTCCATGAACCATCTTTATTGTCCAACCATTCGATTTGATCGCCTTCATTCCATTGCAATTCTTTTTGCAGTATTTCTGGAATGTTGAAGAAAGCTTCACCATCACTGGTCTTCTCAATTTTTACTTTCATTGCTGCTAGAACCTTATTCTATTCAAGTAATGGGGGAATGGTACGCTTATGTTAGTACTAGCGTACCCGCTATCAATTTATCAGTTGTAGTTGGCTTCCATGAACCATTTTTCGTTTATAGTATATACGACAATACGGTGCTTGGATTAGCTCTAGTGTTGTAGCAAAACCAGGTTGCCACTAATTGAAAAGTGATAAGCCCTCAGTACATTAAGCTCGCACCAAACTGATAAGAAAGAGTAGGTCAAATACTGAGCCGTAAATTATGACGACTAAGTCAGCTAGCGGCAGAAGTAAGCTTGCCACATACGCTTCTTAGCTTTAAACTAACTTTTAAAGCCTCGGGTATCCCTGCTTTTTCTTGGAGTTACTATTTACTGTCTGGCCAGAAGTAATTGTATCGAATTGAACTTGGCTTAATTGCAAAGCAGACCACCGAGGATATACGATAGGTCTAGGTGCTTTCCTTTCTATATACTTTGGTGATAAAACACCCGACGCTGCACACAAAATGGGCTTTGTTGCGTAATTCA
>NZ_AJZM02000121.1 GCF_000272405.2 Vibrio tasmaniensis 1F-187 | reverse complement strand
CATTGAATTACGCAACAAAGCCCTACGGTAATGCTAATGTGTCGACATCTGACCGTGGGACCTCTTCGTGGGGACAAGACCCAACGGCTCAAACCTGCTTAGTTTCAATCAAAAAGTATCAGGAAAAAAAACGAAACATTGATTGTTTTGAAGGTCCAAAAGTGGTTAAAGGGTAGCTGCTTGTAAGCTAAACCTCACTTAACAATGAGCTCTGACTTCATTACGTCAGAGCTCTTTGTTAAGTGCTATACAGACGAAGTGGCATAACGTTTCGGAGTTATACCAAAAGCACGTTTAAAGTTTCTTGTTAAATGGCTTTGATCAAAAAAGCCGCACTCTAAAGCGGTATTAGCACAACTATCCCCTCATTACCGCATTCTTCTGTCTGTCCCGAATCGCTTTCGATGTTAGCTTTGCGTGATCACCATGCCTGCCAAAGAGCATTTCAAAGCAAACCGTCAGGATTCCTTTGTAATATCAAAAGCTGGCTCTTCTATAGCAATGTGCAACTGGCGAAGCAGACTAAAGAGTTCGGGGTCGTTTAGTATCGGTGATTTGATAAAGGGCAAAACATCCTGATCCGACTGCTCAAAATGGCGTTGTACCATCGCTAGTTCAAAGTAAAACATTCTATACTTCCAACCAGTGTGACAACCAGCAAAACCAGTATGAACTTCAGCAGGATTTATCGTCACGATCTGGTTTTCAGGAATAACGATATTATTGCCACGATAATAGAGACCTTCTGCCCCTTTCTCGATAACACCAATAGTAAGATCGTCATGCCAGTGCTTAGAAAATTCGAACTGTTGACAAGAGGCTTTCAGCAGTTCAGTACCTTCAAATGTGCCGCTTTGCCAAACCTTGGAAAATTACATCTACATAACCAGTTACTGTTTTGTCAGCAAATAGAGTTTATCGTCACATATAGTTAAGTAAAAGTGACTATTTCTTGAAGTGATAATTCAAATGTAGTTTTATACTCACTCCAACAATAGATATTTTCAGAATACAACATACCACAATAGAACAATCCCGTATTTGTTAAGTTTAGCCCATAAGAAGAGATAGTTAGCAAAGGCTATATCGGAAGATGGTAGCCAGAAAAACCGCTGAAAAAATAGCTCTGTTGATAGGTAGGTCAAACGATCTCAGTTAGATTTTAGGCCTAGATTACCATCTTTAAGTTAAATTTGGTTAACTTAAAATAACTAGAAGTGCCCACATGAACATAAAGAAGAAACTATTGATTGCCCAAGTCATCGGCATACTGATCCCTATTACTATCGTCTCTATTTTAGTTGCTAATATTCTAAAGAACCTCGCCTTGGATAATTTTGTATCCAGCAGTAACAACGAAATACGCCAGGTTGAAAATGCGGTTTCAATCTACTTTAAAGATATTGGAGAAAACCTCACCTATCTCGCAAAAAGCCCTCAATTGATCCATGCAGATGACAGCATAACTACCTACATGGGGAAACCGAGCGCAGAGATGACTCCGGAAGAAAATGGGTCTGTGGAACGGACTATTTACTCACTATTTGATCAGGTGGGTAAAACCCATCCTGAATATGCCTATATCTACATGGGAACTGAAGATGGTGGATTTATACAATGGCCTACAGGGGGAAGCCCTGAAAACTATGATCCTAGGGGCCGTCCATTTTATAAAGCTGCTAGCACCTCGCCTTCAGATATCGTTCGTGGACAGGCCTATTACTGGGAACCAGATGATGCTGTGATCTTAAGTACCACAAGGACATTTGACTCAAAAAATGGTCGAAGAGGTGGTGTTATTGCTATCGACGTTTCACTAAAAACTCTCACGGATATCATCAAAAATATCAAGCTTGGTGAAAACGGTTATCTAATGATGATCGAAGATTCAGGCAATATCCTGGTCGATGCAGGAAAGCCGGAAAACAGCTTTAAACAAATCGATGAACTTAGTGGAAGCTATCGCACAATTAATAATACAAAATCTGGCCTGGTCAATATTGAACTGGATGGACAAAGCTACATGGCTAATGTGTATGAATCTAAAGTGCTAGGCTGGAAGTTCGTTGGCATCATTAGTCAGGATGAAGTGATGAGCTCCCGTAATGAGACTCTGGAGCTCATTGTCTATACTGTGTCTGGGCTTATTCTCCTGTTCATATTTGTCGCTGCCCTATTCGCGAACACAATTGCTAAACCGCTACAAATTGTTTCTGACAGTCTTAAAGAAATCGCATCAGGTGAAGGTGATCTCACGAAGACAATCTCTATCGATTCCAAAGATGAAACTGGAAAACTGGCTAGTTACTTCAACCAATTCCTTGATGCAATAAAACTGATTGTTCTTCAAATCACCGAATCTGGTAAACAAATGCTTAACTCATCAGAGCAAGCGATCGAAATTGCAGGAAAAATGGCTGAAACATCGGATCGTCAAAGCCAAGCTCTGGAGCAAGTATCAACAGCATTCAATGAAATGGTTGCGACTGCCAACGAAGTATCTACTTCATGTGCTGCCGCAGCGGATTCTGCAACGGTTGGTCAAAAACTGGTTGATGAAGGTCGTCAGCATATTGATCTGGCAGTTCAAAGTGTCCACCTACTATCAGAAGCGCTAACTCAGTCTTCAAGCGAACTAAAGAGCCTAGAAAATGATACTCATGGAATCACTATGATTCTCGACACAATCAGAGATATTGCCGACCAAACTAATCTACTTGCATTGAATGCCGCTATTGAAGCAGCAAGAGCCGGAGAGCAAGGCCGAGGATTCGCTGTAGTTGCTGACGAAGTTCGCGCGCTCGCGAAGAGGACCGCAGATTCTACTCAGGAGATTGATGAGTTAGTCAACAGGCTTCAGGTTCAAACCAAACAAGTCACTCAACATATGAGTCATAGTCTCAATAATTCTAGCCAAACCGTAGAAATCACTCAGGCAGTACAGAGTAGCTTTCATGGAATTTCCAGTTCGGTTGACGTTATTCGTCAAATGAATATACAGATAGCAACAGCTGCAGAGCAACAGCATCAAGTTGCAGAAGAAATCAACGGTCATATTCATCAAATACATCAAGATGCTGTAGTGGTTAAGGATATTTCTAACAGTGCGAATGACAATGCCAAGGAGCTTGATGATATCGCTTTGAATCTGAATACCCTTGTTTCCAGATTCAGGACGTAATTGATTGGGCTAATCCAAAAAAGGTCTTCAATACAAAAATCAAACGCTCATTTGTGTATGCGTAGTCATAATTTCCACATACAATAAGCGTTGTGCAACAAACTAAAGGTGGTAGAAAATGTTCATTTCCGTTCGAGAGCAGCATCTTAACAAAGGACGTAAGTACTGCATTTTGCAGTACTAAAACTTATCCGAAGGGTAGATTCTGCCTCTGACCGCAAAACGATTTCTGTCGGGTGGACGACACTTGTTACCAAGTGCCGTCTCCCTAAGAACCCAGCGTGCAACTTTCACTGCACTAGGCTTAAGCCTCTACAAAGGCATCAAATGATACCCAGCAACTTATAAAGCAGTGAGAGCAGGTTCAATCCAAGAATTACGAGCTAGCCTTTTGTGTTTTCTCTTTCCCAAGTATTCTTGGTATTGAGGGTCGAAAGGTGTCACTGCGCTTCGGATCTTCACATGTCTTTCTATCGGCACTTTAGCTATTTGGAAAAGATTAAACTGGCAATCCATATCCTTTATCTTCTGCCAACCGTGAAACTGCCATTGGCCTTTTCGGTTGATGAAGTATTTCAAGGCGATCCAAGTTTTAGATTTTGTTGGATGTCGCCTTTTAGCCCAATGCCATAACGCTTGAAATAGTTTGTGACCGACATAACTGAATACCTGCTTAGCTACGCAGTGGCGATAATAGTTCGACCACCCTCTAAGCTTTGGGTTAATCAGTTTGATAAGGTCGTTCACCGGTAGGGTAACGTGCTTTTTGATGAGTCCGCGCAAGTTACTTAGGAACGTCAACGTATTGGCCTTGCTCGGTTTGATGAGCAGTTTTCCTTTGTACTTCCTATGGTTGAACCCAAGGAAGTCAAAACCGTCGTTGATGTGAGTAATGTGCGTTTTCTCTTCGGATAACGTTAAGCCTCGTACCGCTAAGAAGTCAGCAATCAGTGGTTTGATATCGTTCTCCAACACTTCCTTTGAAGCGCAGGTGACGACGAAATCGTCGGCATATCCAATAAAGTTAGCTCTTGCGCCTTTCTTAAGCGCGGTAGATTTAATGCGCTGTTCGAGACCCGATAACGTCATCAACATCAAGGTGGGGGATATAATTCCGCCTTGAGGCGTGCCTTCGTCGGTGTCGTAAAACAGCCCTTTGTCTACAAAGCCAGACTTTAGCCATTGCTTCAACATACGTTTATCAACAGCAACATTATCCATCAGCCATTGATGCCCAATTTTGTCGAAACAGGCTTTGATGTCCCCTTCAAGAACCCATTGTGCTGACCGTTTCTGACTCAAACAGATGAAACACTGGCCGATTGCGTCAGCCGTGCTGCGATTTGGTCTAAAACCATAACTATTAGGGTCGGCAAGCGTTTCGGACACAAGTTCTAATGCTAGAAGATGGAGAGCTTGTTGGGCTCTATCAATCATGCATGGAATACCCAGAGGCCTGAGCTTACCGTTCTTTTTGGGGATGTAGATACGCTTGAGTGGTTTAGCTTGATAAGCTTTCCGACTCAGTTGATTTACTGCTTTCATACGACGCGCGTCTGTGTTCCAGACAACGCCGTCTATTCCAGGCGTTTACTGCCTTTATTTTGAGAAACCCGCTTAACAGCAAGAAGTTCTGCTGAGCGAGAATGAGTCAGTATCCACTGCAATGCTTTAGCTTTGCCGTGTTTACCGTCTCTAGTTGCCTTTGCGATACGCATTTGAAGCTTTAAGACGTTCGCCTCTACGGCCTTCCAGTTAATGGATTGCCACTGTGCACTGTCAGAAGATGCACTAATCTCATTCGAAATCATCATTTGCTTTTCTTCCTTAATAAAGTTCTTCAAACTCTCTCGCAACGAGAGACCAGTTGGAAGTGGGCTCACTTTCGTGACCAGACACAAGTCTGTATCTACATCGTTACAATGCAGCCTTAGCTTTTTCCAACCTCCTATACCTGCATCACTATCGGCCACACAGGCTTTCCCAGAGGGAGTGATACAGGCTTACCATGTTCCGTATGCAGCGCGATGGTAGGTTAGGTGCCCGCTATGGTGCGAAGAGCGTGTTGATCACGAAAGAGCATTGGACAATCTCTTTCCTACTCTTAGTGCCTTTTGGCTACAGCGTATAAACCACTTCCGCTGCTTCGTAATATAACGCACCTTGAACGGATTCACGTGTGTTCACCATACTACCTGCCTAGCACTCACCCGATTTATGTGGTTATCAGGAGGAGCCTTCTCTCGCGATTTAGCTCCCGACAAGATAGTTTCTTGTCTTCGTTACATTGTCAGAGCCGCTACTTAATTCAGGCTCCTAGGCTCATCTGGTGATACAGATGGTCCATTCTTAACGCGATGGACAGCGCTGCATACGACCTCATGTCGCACGTCCAAAAATGAGTTTCAGAAGCATCGTTTAATCAAGCCAAGTGAGTACCTTATCAAACCCCTTTGGCGTTATATTGATGTACCAATCTAGATCCACTTTTTTGCGCATAACCAGTCCACACTCTTCAAGAGCTTTACATGAAACTCGGAAGTTGTTCGGGTGAATATCTCTCCCAAGCACTTGATTGACGGCCAGGTTGATGACGGTTGACTTACCTTCTTTTACTCCTTTAATGAACGCCTTGGCCAAACATCTTAAGACCTCTTTTTGAACCTGGCTCATTCTTGCTCTTTTCATTCTCTCTGCCTCTTAATCATTGCAACAATAATTAAATTAAAATTCTGAAAATTTGTTTATTTCATCAAGGGATAGGTTCGTGCTGGCTGCTATATGCTTGCATGTAGAGTCAGTATGAAGCCGACAGAGCGAAGCAACGTCAGTCAGCTCTTTACTCATTTAAAGAACAGCTTTGTTCGCGATTCTAAAGAGAGATAT
>NZ_AJZM02000120.1 GCF_000272405.2 Vibrio tasmaniensis 1F-187 | reverse complement strand
CTGAATTACGCAACAAAGCCGATCTAAAGCTAAAATAGAGCTTCTTCTTGCCAAGATATCGAGTAAAAATAGAAGAAATAGTTATATCCCCTTTTATGGTGCCGCTATTGATTATTTAACAAAGAAATTAAGATAAAAAATCCAGATATATTAAGAACTCGAAAACAAAAAGGCCTCGCAATGCGAGGCCTTTAGTTTTTCTATCTTTCAGAAGAGATTAGTCGCGAAGTGCTGCGCCGAATTTCTCTGAGATTGAAGCTACGATAGCATCTACTGAACCAGCGATGTCTGCATCTTCAAGTGTGCGCTCTACAGACTGTAGGCTAAGTGCGATTGCTAGGCTCTTCTTACCTTCTTCAACGCCTTGACCAACGTATACGTCGAACAGTTTAGCGCCTGTTAGGAATTCGCCACCCGCTGCGATACACGCGTCTACGATGTCGCCAGAAGCAACTGCTTCGTCAACAACTACTGCGATATCACGACGGTTTGCAGGGAACTTAGATACAGCTACTGCTTCTGGAAGCACGCGAGTGTTGATAGCTGCCCATTCGATTTCGAATACGATAGTGCGGCCGTTAAGACCAAACTTACGCTCTAGTTCTGGGTGAACAGTACCAATGATACCCACTTCCCTTTCTGTTTCTAAACCAGCGTCTACTACGATAGCCGCAGTTTGACCTGGGTGAAGTGCTGGGTGCTTCGCTGCTTTGAAGCTGTATGCGATTTCGTTTGCAGAAAGCTCAAGAACGGCTTCTAGGTCACCTTTAAGATCGAAGAAATCTACAGTGTTAGTTGCAATGTCCCAGTGCTCTTCGCCACGAGTACCAGAGATAACGCCCGCAAGCATCATTTCTTGGCGCATGCCGTTTTCAGCTGTTGCTTCAGGGATGAAACGTAGGCCTGATTCGAATAGACGAACGCGAGACTGTTGACGCTTCTGGTTGTGAACAACTGTGTTTAGTAGACCTTGGATTAGGCCAAGACGCATTGCTGACATGTCCGCAGAGATTGGGAATGGCAGAATTAGCGGCTCAACACCAGGTACAACAAGTTTTTGCTGTTCTGGTTCTACGAAGCTGTATGTGATTGCTTCGTGGTAGCCACGGTCTACAAGAAGGTCACGAACGCGCTTAAGCGGTTGGTTAGCTTCTTTGTGGTCATTCATTTTAAGTGCCGCTTTAGGCGCTTGGTTTGGAATGTTATCGTAACCGTAGATACGACCTACTTCTTCAATTAGGTCTTGCTCGATTGCGATATCAAAGCGCCAAGATGGAGACGTTGCCGTCCAGCCAGCATCAGTGCTTTCAACTTCACAACCTAGGCGAGTAAGAATTTCCACTACGTCTGTAGATGGGATTTCGTGACCTAGTAGGCTGTCTAGCTTAGCGCGACGTAGAGCAACTACGTTTGCTTTAGGAAGATCAGCTTCAGATTCGCTGCCGTTTACTGGCGCAACTTCGCCACCACAGATTTCAACTAGAAGCTGTGTTGCACGCTCCATTGCTGCTGCTTGAAGTGTTGAATCAACACCACGTTCGAAACGTAGAGAAGAATCAGTGTGAAGACCGTAAGCACGTGCGCGACCACGGATGTGATCCGGTGCGAAGAATGCCGCTTCAAGAAGTACGTCTGTCGTTTCAGTAGTAACACCTGAATCTTGACCGCCAAAGATACCAGCGATTGCTAGTGCTTTGTTTTGGTCAGCGATAACAAGTGTGTTGCTGTTTAGTTCAGCTTCGTTGCCATCTAGAAGTGTTAGCTTTTCGCCCTGCTCTGCTAGACGAACCACGATACCGCCTTCGATCTTAGCTAGATCAAATGCGTGCATTGGTTGGCCTTGCTCTAGCATCACGTAGTTTGTGATGTCTACAACTGGGTCGATTGAACGGATACCACAACGGCGCAGTTTTTCTTGCATCCAGATTGGTGATTCCGCTTTCACGTTTACGTTCTTAACCACACGGCCAAGGTAACGTGGACAAGCATCAGTTGCTTTGATTTCAACAGATACTGTGTCTTCAATGCTTGTTGCAACAGCGTCAACTGTTGGCTCTGTAACGTCTGCGCGGTTTAGTACGCCAACTTCACGAGCAAGGCCACGGATGCTGAAGCAGTCTGCGCGGTTTGCTGTTAGGTCTACGTCGATAGTTACGTCGTTAAGCTCTAGAAGCTCACGTACGTCCATACCTAGCGTTGTGCCTTCTGGCAGCTCAAGGATGCCGTCTGACTCTACGTCGATACCTAGCTCAGAGAAAGAACAAAGCATGCCGTGCGATGGAACGCCACGTAGTTTTGCTTTCTTGATTTTGAAGTCACCAGGAAGTACTGCGCCAACTGTTGCTACTGCTACAGTTAGGCCAAGACGACAGTTAGATGCACCACAAACGATATCTAGCAGCTCTTTATTACCGTCTGCATCAACAGCGCCGATATCAATTTTTGTAACTTGTAGTTTGTCTGCGTCTGGGTGCTGACCGCACTCAACCACTTTACCTACTTTAACGCCGGTGAAAACACCCGCAACAGGTTCTACATCGTCAACTTCCAAACCAGCCATAGTGATTTGGTGAGCTAGCTCTTCGCTGTTAATTGCAGGTTTAACCCACTCGCGTAGCCAAGATTCACTGAATTTCATAGTTTTGACTGCCCCGGATTACTTGAATTGTTTAAGGAAACGAAGGTCGTTCTCGAAGAACGCACGAAGGTCATTTACGCCGTAACGAAGCATCGTTAGACGCTCTACACCCATACCGAATGCAAAACCAGAGTATTTCTCAGGGTCGATGCCAACAGAGCGAAGTACGTTAGGGTGAACCATGCCACAGCCTAGAACTTCTAGCCATTTGCCATCTTTACGTTTCACGTCAACTTCAGCTGAAGGCTCTGTGAACGGGAAGAATGAAGGACGGAAACGCACTTCAACTTCTTCTTCAAAGAAGTTACAAAGGAAATCGTTAAGAATGCCTTTAAGTTGTGCGAAGTTTACGTTCTCATCAACTAACATACCTTCCACTTGGTGGAACATTGGCGTGTGAGTTTGATCGTAGTCGTTACGGTAAACACGACCCGGAGCAATGAAGCGGAAAGGCGGTTTGCCGTTTTCCATCGTACGGATTTGAACACCAGAAGTGTGCGTACGTAGCATTAGATCAGGGTTGAAGAAGAAAGTATCGTGATCAGTACGAGCTGGGTGATCGTCTGCGATGTTTAGTGCATCAAAGTTGTGGAATGCATCTTCGATCTCAGGGCCAGACTCAGTGCTAAAGCCAAGCTCACCAAAGAACTGTTCGATACGCTCAACTGTACGAGTAACTGGGTGAAGACCACCGTTCTCAATGCGACGACCTGGTAGGCTCACATCGATAGTTTCTTCAGCTAGTTTCGCTTCAAGCTCTGCACGTTGTAGTGCGTCTTTGCGAGCTGCGATCGCTTGTTGAACAGCACCTTTCGCTTTGTTGATCTCTTGACCAGCAGTGCGACGCTCTTCAGGTGGAAGTTTACCTAGGCTTTGTAGTTGAAGAGTTAGTTCACCCTTCTTACCTAAATACTGAACTCGCACTTCATCAAGTGCGACTAACGAATCTGCTGTATCAATAGCAGTCGTTGCATTAGCAATGATCTCTTCTAGATGTTGCATCATTTCCTCATCTACCAGTTGGTAGTGTCCGTATCGGATGATTAGTTTTTTTAGATAGCTACACATAGTAATCAAACACGCATCCAATGCCAAATTGAATCGCTAAAAGAACAAGTTATTGACTAAAAACACGGCAAATTTAACGTTAGAAAACAGAATTTCATTGAAATCGGTGAAATCAAAGAGAAACCGATACAAAAACGTCACCAAGTGAGACAGTTTGATTACATTCACAGAACCTTGTTTGAGGCGTGATGTTAGGAAACGATCAGTAGAAGAGTGAGATTGAGAATTTAAACCAAGGAGCGAGGTTTAAGACCACCGCTCTTTGGTTTATTCGTAGAAAATCTGAATTTAAACTTAAAAATTGAAGCTAAAACATCAAGCCTTTAGAAGTAATACTCCAACGCTACCTCAACAAAATCATCCTTGCGAGCGAAGAACAGCAAATCCTCTGGGGTTTCGTTCTCAAACAACCAAGCGTTCAATCGCCACTTGAGATTATTGTTGATGCGGCTTGATGCTTCTAGCTTCGCGCTGTAGACATCGCTGTTATCTAAGTCTTGAGTAATGCCTGTAAGCACTTCGGTGCCGTCTTCATCATTCAAGGCGAAACGCGCCCCGAGGAACACATCGTTTTGGCCAATGGTTTGGGCGTTGTTTCCTCGGCTGTCATACAAGTATTCAGCGATAAAGCCGATGTCCCAATAGGATTCAAGCGCTCCAACCCAAGTATATTCGAAGCCTGTTGCTACGCCTGTGTGGTTGTCGTAGCTGTCGCGATAAATGCTTTCCAGCTTCCATAACCAGTCACCGATAATGCCTTGCACATCGAGCCCGAAGTGCTGCATTTGTGCGTAGTATGGCTTGAGTTGATTGCCTTGCACACGGTAATAAGGGTCGCGGTTTGTACCACCTAAGTAACTTAAACCGACGTCCCAATCGCCGTACATTTGGCTATAACGCAATGCCACATCGACGTGCTTTTCTTCTCTCGAAGATTCGTAAAGCGCATCATCCGAAACAGGTACCGTTGGCCTTAATCTGCCGTCTTCCCCAGCGAAGGTACGCTCACGAAAATACGGCAGTAGCATGGCGTCTATGGTTCCCCAGTCTTTTATCGAGGTGAAGTGCACCATTGGCTGACCCAGTTTCGATTCACCATCGACCGACTCTATGGCATCGGTTTGGTTTACCACATCCACCAAATGCGCCGATTCAGTCACACCCCAGAACACTTTGCCAACACCCGCTCGCAGTTCGTAGTCATCCCAATACGTGAGATACAGAGCTTCACGAACGTCGCCATGGGTTCGTTCATCGTCTTCGCTGTCTAGGCGGTAAAACGGCGTGAAGGTAAAGCTACCATTGCCCTCTTGTTGTTCCCAATAAAACTCTGGTTGTAACACCAGCGAGCTTTGCCCTTTATCTTGCCCTTGCAAGCCGTCGCTAAAGAACTGCCTGTGTTCAAGGTTAACCTGCCCTGCTAGCTCCGGGGTGACCTGTTCTACGAACTCAGAGCTAAATCCAGCCGCCACACATGGCAACGACACTTGCATGAGCCCGACTGTCGCTGCCAAGGTTAAAGATAACTGCGTTCCTGTTAACACAATCCTTTTCATATTCTTGCCTTACTTTGCACGTTTGAGTGTGTTTTTCTGGAAATCTTTGTCCTTAAGACCGGTCTGGAACGCTAAATCTGTCGTGGTTAATACCGTACTTCTGCCTGTTTGGTGGTTTTGCATCGACATGGTGTGTGCGCGCCAGTATTGGTTTAGGTATTGTTTGTAGTCTTGGAACGACAGGGTTTTGAGCAATGCGCCTTTACGGTCGTAAAACTCCACTTGAACTGGGCGGTAATATTGTTGGTCTAGCCATACCTTTTGCATGGTGTAGCCAGAGTTTTTATCGGTCGGTACTTGCTCTAATACAAAGGTATCCACGCCGTCCATTTTGGCGTCTTCAATGTAGTTGAAGGTGTACTTTCCTAACTCGAACGAGCTCAAATCTTCGTAAGCAAATTCACTGCCCATAAACGGGCCCGATTTGTTGCGTGAAGAGATGCGTTTTACACGTTTCAATGCAGGCAGATACAACCATTGGTCATCCGATTTAGTGATGTGTGAATGGTTCAAGAAAGCCGTGCCTTTTACGTCGCGTGGCTCATCAAAAATAGTCAGCCCTTTATCACCATCGTCATCCACTTCTAACGACTTCAATCGCATTAGGCGCGAGCTGCTTTCGCCTTGTTTGTTGCGAAGTAGCATTTCCATGGTCGCGACAGAATCGCCCCACCCCATATCAACGGCTTTGCGTTGCTCGGCGATTTCTAAGCCTTTCGCAGGGTCGGCTAACGCAGGGAAAGCCGTAAACGCGCCGATTGTTAACGAGCCAACGGTTAATGAGCTGACGGTAAATAATGTGGTAACGAATGATTGTTTAACGCTTTTCATAAATTTCTCCTTGAGTCAGCCCACCGCAGCAGGCTGACGATTCCTTATTTGGTTGAAGCAGACAGTTCAGCTGTTGGGCTAGGCTGCGACTTGATGTCTGGCTTTGATCCGTGCTGAGTTTTAACTGCATAGTGAGTCTGTTTGTCGAAGATCATCAGCAAGCTAGGTAGCAAGATGAAGTCGACTACTAGCGCAATGAAAATCACAATCGCGCTGAGCAAGCCCATATCGGAGTTGAGTCTGAAACTCGACATCGCCAGTACAGAGAAACCTGCCACAAGCACGACAGTGGTGATCCACAATGCGCGTCCAACGGTGTGGAAAGCGTAACGCACCGCTTCTTCTGCTGATTTTCCTTCCATTCTGGCGCGTTGGTATTTACTTAAGAAGTGCACCGCATCATCAACCACGATACCCAGTGTGAGCGTGACTACGACGGACAAACCCAAGTTGATTTCACCGGAGATAAGCGCCCACAAACCGAAACCAATAATAGCCGGGGCAATGTTTGGCACTAGGCTGATTATGCCTAAGCGAACCGAGCGCAATGCGAAGATCATCAGGCCAGAGATAAGCACTAAGGTGATAGGCAGAGTTGATAGCATGCTCGCCATGTTGGTTTCGCCTATGTGAGCAAACATCAGTGACGGACTCGATGCGACCACTTCATACTGAGGCGCGTTGGCTGCAAACCATGAGTAGATACGTTCTTCGAGTTCAACCAATTCCACGCTGCCTAGGTTGTCGACCGTGAGCACCATTTTGATCGATGACTTATCGACATTGATTTGGTTGTTCAAGTCCAAGCCGTACGGCAGAGACATCTCGTAAAGCAGTAGGTATTGCGCGGCAAGTTCACGGTTAAGTGGCAGTTGGTAGTAGCTATCGTCGTCACCGTGCATGTTCTTGTTCAAACGCATGTAGACATCGGAAAGCGTGGCCACATGGTCGGTTTCAGGTTGAACACGTAGCCACTCGGTAAAGTCACCAATCGCTTGCAAAAACACAGGATCAGCAATCGCTTGAGACTCATTGGTTTTGACCGCAATACTAATGGTCGTCATGCCACTTACGGTCTGTTCCATGAAGTCTGCAGCTTGTCTGAATTCGCTTGAGGTATCGAAATACTTCACCGATTCGTCATTCACTTTGTTGAGTGGAATTAACGCGGCAGCGCCAACAATCACTAAGGTAGAAATAGGCAGCAGTGCTTTGCGGTTAGCCACCACAAAATCGCCCAGTTTATCCATAAAGGTTACTTTGCTTTCCGCGGCTTCATTTGTTGGCAGAGTTTTCACTGGCAAGAGTTTTAATAGCGCAGGAAGCATAGTCACAGAGAGGAAACACGCGATGATCACGCCCAATGCCGACAAGTTACCGAAATCACGCAGTACTGGAGAGTCCGACATGTTCATCATCAAGAAACCAATCGCAGTAGTCACTGAGGTGATCAGAATCGGCATCGCATTAAGCTTAATGCTGTATTGAATGGCTTGTGCTTTCTCCATCCCGCGTTGCATGGCTTGTCTCATGGTCACAATCACGTGAACACAATCAGCAACGGCAAGGGTTAGTACTAAGGTTGGAACGTTGACCGTTGCGGTGCTGAGGAACATCCCTGCCCAGCCAGACAAACCCATGGTCGCAACAATCGAAGAGATAATCACAACTAAGGTAGCCACCACGCTAAAGAACGAGCGCAACATAAAGGTCAGGAACACCAATACCACCAACAGCATTAACGGCACGAGCGTTGAGCTGTCTTCTTGAGCCGACATCATAAAGGCGTTGTTCATGGCAATGATGCCCGCTTTGTGGAACTCGACGCTCGGGTAATCGGCTTGGTACTTGGCGATCATAGTATTGATAGCCGCGATCACTTCTTGCACTTCGGCGGTTTTATCCACTTCAGGCAATTGCACGGTGACATTAACAATGGTCACGTCACCAGAGGCTGACACCAATGCGTTTTTAAGCAGAGGTTCGTTGAGCGCGATCTGTTTTACTTTGGCGATTCGCTCTGGTGTGTGCGCATATTCTTCGTACAGCAAGTCTTCAACTAACAGGTCATCTTCAACCGCTTCGGTATGCTGATAATTGGCCAGCGAATCGACACGGCTTGAGTACGGGATTTGCCACGCATCGACCGTGAGGTTTTGAATTAGGGTAAGAGTTTCTGGGGTGAAGACATTGCCATCTTCAGGTGCGACAACAATCGCAAGGTTGTCGGTTTTTGCAAAGGTGGTTTGGATTTCGTCGAACGCCATCAACTGTTTGTTGGTGCCTTCGAAGAAGATGTTGTAATCCCCTCTAAAGTAGAGGTTCTTCGCCCCTAATGCAGAAAGCATGATGATTGAAAACACCACCAGCAAAACGATAAACGAACGCTTGGTCGGTATTGAGTGCCAACTGTTATTTAGATCCCCGTTTACGCTATCGACATTACGGTTATCTCGATTTTGGTGATCGAAAGCGGGCTTCTGGCTGTCATGTTCCATCACAGTCTCCATTTGTGACGATTCGTCGTAGTTGTGTCTTAAAAAGCCAGCCGGAGCTGACAAAAGACACAATTCTTAGTCATACACTCAAGAAAACCAAAACCACACTAGGCAAACTTAAGTTTATGACGAATCGTCACTAATGGTTATTAATAAACCCACACGAGTGGGCTTAATGGAAGATTATCGACCTACTGACTCTAGGTAAGCGACTTCTTCACTGAACAGTTCTTGTTCTACACGGCGCCAGGTTTTGCGGTAATCCCAATCGCTAGAAAGGGGCTGCCAATTTAGGCCGTCTAGTAGCATGTTCGCGTTGTGTAATACTGAATACGGGTCTTGTAACCGCTTAATACAATGACTGTTTGATGCGTTCTGTGACAAGGCATTTGAACCAAATGCGATTGACCAGTTAGCAAACACGATGGCATCTGAACCCACACCAGAAGAGAACTTAAGGTCACCGGCTTCTACTGCTCGGTTTACCATTGAATCGGCTTGTTCAATCACCAACTCTTCCAGTTCATTCATCTCGGTTACACGTGCACTAGACGCTTTCTCTAGTACCCACGGGCTTTTCGCCATGATCGCACAGGTTGATAGTACCGGTTCCATGCGAGCATAGATTCGGTAAGCAACGTGCAGTGCGACAATCTTTTCACGTGTGTTGCCTTCAAACTCTCCAGAACGAGCAAACATCAATGCCTCGGTCTTTAAAGAGTGAATACACAAGGCTAAAACCACGTCTTCTTTGCTGCAAAAGTGATTGTATATCGTACCTTTAGAATAAGAACTTGCTGCCGTTAGCCTATCCATCGTGAGGTTTCCGAACCCTTGTTCTCGAACCAGATCTTTTGCTAACAACATCAATTCTACTTCTCGGTCTGCTATAGACTGCTGCTTTTTAGACAACACGCCTTTGCAACCAAAGATACCTTGTTTATCGCCTTTACAACCAAAGCCAAACATAATTTCTCAGTCCGTATTTGAGCTTAGCTATCATCTAAGCTTCGCCAGTATTTAAAACGCTCCTATCCAATATATTAACACGAATAGTAAATTCATGTAGTTAACCATTTTGTGACGCTTCGTCATTTATGACTTATCGTCATAATAGCGCAAATATTGATCATATCAAGGTGTTTCATAAAATTAAATTCACGTTATGAATAGATGTGAAAACCATCAATAATCACATCGCGTTACTCACCAGCCTGCCGTCATTAACTGGCATAGCATCAGTAACCAACATAAGATCAATAACCGACACAGCATCACTAACCAACGCGGCATCACTAACCAACACAGGAAGAAGCGCCTTAGTTTGGCGAAACCAATACAAGCCCATTACGCTGTCTTCATCTAAATAGAGCATGATGGTTTAGGACAGTCAGCTATTCGAGCCGAATGGAGGGGTACGTAAACCACGAGAATGAGTGAGTTCAGGTTCACTTTTTGGTGCAGACCTCTCCTTATGGTTAATATTTGGCTTACTAATGCCGTTTTCTACTAAGTTGCTATAAATTAGGTAAGGGGTGACTTACAATAGTGACAACGACTTACCTTTTTTGAGAACACGATATTGAGCGCCAAATATTCTTATTTAGCTTGGCAAGTGAATACTTCTAGCCCAGCAGAAAAGCTTGTTTTATTGATGCTTGCAGACGGTGCTGACGAATTCGGCTACACCAATGTGTGCTTACAAACAGCAGGTCAACTTTGTGCTCTCTCTACGTTTGGTTTAGCCGACTGCCTTAAGTGTTTAGTCGACCAAGGTTTTCTCGATAAGGTAAAAGTAGATTATCGAGATCAAAAAGAGATTCACGTTTTCAAAATGCTCATTGAGCAAGAGCAAGCTACGGCGCACGTTGAGGTTCAACCGACCAACAGTATTCCTGTCTACTCTACGGCACCTGCACCTGCACCTGCACCTAAGTTTCAGCCTGCTCCGGCACCTAAGTTTCAGCCTGCTCCGGCACCGATGCAACACATGCAGCATGCCCCTCGCCCACAAGGCCGAGGCTCAATGAACAGCAACACCGTATCTACTCATGATCTCAACGAAGAAGAGATACCATCATGGGCAGAACGTGCGTTTAAATTCTCCGGTTTGACCGGTGACCATAGTTTAGTATGGAAGAAATTTGTCCTCTGGTATAAAGCCAAAGCCAATGAATTAATGCCACTATCTCGGATTGAATCCAAGCTGCAGTACTGGCTAGTTAACGAGAAGCAAAATGAAAGACAACAACAGCAGAAGACCTCTCAATATTCAGGAAATGCAGGACAAGCTCAAGGAAATGGGTATAGACAAAAGCTTAGCCCATCTGAACGCTTCAGGCAGCAGCTCATTCAAAAAGGCAAAAAGCCAACCTTCTGAGCCAGCTTCACCTGTTGTTCCTGACTCTACAGGCTCTGTAGTACCTGAGGTTATTGAAGCACAGAGCACTGAAGTAGCGACACCCAATGCTGCTAGCACGGGTTCGTCTCAACAAGTGCCTGTTGTTGACCAAGATCCCGCAGAGTTGGAGCTGACCGATTGGTGTATCCATGTGTTCGGTTCTTTCTTGAGCGTGTACGAAACTCAGTGGGAATACCAATACGGTAGTGAACCAAGCGGTAAGTTTCTTGAGTTTGCCCACTCTGTTGACTCAGACGGCCTTAACCGCGTGCTAATGCACTGTCATGAACGTATTCAACTTGGCAACAGTTGGCCGCCGCAAATGGGTGAGCTTTGGATTCTAAAGGATTCATTAACAGAAGAAGAGCTGCTTGATAGCCGCATTCGTGTGTTGTCACGCACAGCTGTTAACAACATTGAAAAGTGGCTTATCCAAAACAAGCTGTACGACTTGAAACGCACCGCTGAAAACAAGCTTGATGGCCTGTTTAAGAAGTACTATTTGGAAGCAAAACGTTTAGATGAGAAAGGCATGCTAGAAACTGAATTACCGCAGTTCCTCCTTGCTGCTAACTCCGTAAAGAACCTAAACGATTTAAAACGTGAAGAGTACGAAAGCCAACACGGCAAAGCGATTAACCCAAGAATTCAGAAAATTCTAAACAGTAAAAAGTAGCCTTCTACGGTCTACGGTCAGAAAATACCGTCAAGATTACCCAGTCAATAGATACAAAAATGCCAGCTATCAAGCTGGCATTTTTTATGAGTTTTTATACCAATCACAGTAAGTAAATGA
>NZ_AJZM02000119.1 GCF_000272405.2 Vibrio tasmaniensis 1F-187 | reverse complement strand
CTATTCTTCTATTCTTCTATTCTTTCACTAATAAACCCGAACCCTTTCACGTAGCACAAGCGTTAACTTATAGATTATTTTGATAATAGTGGGGATTTTACGTGCTGAGATCAATGTTACGCAAACGTTTAAATTTTAATGTAATAGCACTTGTTAAAAACAAACCATTCTCAGTAACTCATGCTTCTTTGCCACAAACTTTCAGTTCAACAACAAAACACTCAACGACTGCACCCACTCGATCTGAAAATTAATCAAGGTGAGCGCTGGGTAGTCATTGGACGCAATGGTTCCGGAAAAACCACGTTATTAAAGGCACTGGTTAATTTACTTCCCTTCAAAGGCGAAGTCGTCATAAACCAATTGCCGCTAAGTAAGTTAACTTGCCAGCAAAGAGCCAAACAAATCAGTTACCTTCCACAACACAGTCAAGTGGATGGTCGTTTAACACTAAGAGAGTACATTCAACTAACCGCTTCCAATCAAGCCACTTCTAGCTTTTCACTTGACCAAATGAGCAAAGCACTAAAGATCGATACTTTCCTCGAACGAAGAATGGGACAGCTCTCAGGCGGCCAGAAGCAGCGAGCGCATATTGCACGATCTTTATGTCAGAACGCCGAGTTTCTGGTGTTGGATGAGCCTCTAAACCATCTAGATCCATGTGCTCAAGGGGAAGTTTTATCACTATTGAAAGAGCAAGAAAAAACACTGATTTGCTCACTGCATGATATTTCCCTTGCGGCCAAGTTCGCGACGCACATTGCGATTTTGGAACACGGCCAGGTAGTCGCGAAAGGAAAGGTAGAAGAACTACTAACTCACAATCAACTTAAGCCGATCTTTGAAGTCGATTTAATCAGCACGACCAATAAGCGCACACAGAAAACAAGCAAATTTTTCGACATTGAACTCGACCAAGGACAGGAGCTTTCATGAAAAAACTATCAGCATTAACTTTATTACTTACCGTGTCCGCACAAGCCCAAATTACGGTAGAAAACTGCGACTCTACACTTACCTTAGATAAAGCGCCGAAAACCTTAATCACTCACGATATCAATATGTCTGAGATGGCATTTTCTCTCGGGCTTGAAGAGAATATGATCGGAGTGACCGGTATTAGCGGGTACTACAAAACGACCCCTGAATTTAATCGCCTCCAGGGCAGCATTCCGGAGCTCGCACCGAAATATCCTTCTTTAGAGGTGTTAGTTAATGCCAACCCTGATGTTTTCTTTGCAGGATGGAATTACGGTATGCGGTTGGGCGGCTCAGTCACGCCTGATTCTCTGAAAGAGTTTGGTATCAATACTCTGATTCTTAATGAGAGTTGCAGCCATATCCGTAAAGATAAGCAGCCAGCTAACATGGAACAGATGTTTGATGACGTGACACGCCTTGCGACTTTATTCGGTCAGCAAGACAGAGCTCAAACTCTTATCTCCACTTGGAGAGAGCAATTAATATTGATTCAACAGCAAACCCAGAATCAAACCCCTCTTAAAGTCTTTCTGTATGATTCAGGGGAAGAGAAACCATTCACAGCAGGAAAGTACGCGACAGTGAGCGCCATGATAGAAGCGGCAGGTGGCGCCAATGTAATGAAAGATCTGGATATCAGCTGGGGAACCACATCATGGGAGTCAGTTGCGATGCATAACCCTGATGTCATTATTCTTCTCGATTATCAAAATGGGACAGGCGCTAAAGGCATGCAAGCCTTTTTGGAACAGCACCCAGCGATGAAGCTGACCACAGCGGTAAAGACCACCCAATATCTTCCTCTGCGTTATGAGGAAATTACTCCCGGGCCAGCAAACATAGCTGCAATTGAAAAATTGGCACAGCGCATCCAAGAAATCCATGACAAGTCTTAGTACTAACCTGAACCGAACCGCACTGAACACCTGCGTATTCAGTTCTGTTTTTGCCCTCTTAGCGATGTTTTCTCTGAGTTTAGGCAGCGTTCAGCTATCTTTTGCACAAGTCGCTACGATTTTTTCAGCGGCGATGAGTCAACAGATCGACTCACCGATAGATCAAGTGGTACTGCACCTGCGCTTACCTAGAACAATCATCGCTATTATTTGCGGTGCTGGGTTAGGTATTGTTGGGGCGTTATTACAAACCGTGACAAAAAACGATCTTGCCGACCCTTTCATTTTTGGATTGTCATCCGGTGCCGCAACTGGAGCAGTCTTTGTGATTACAGTCATCGGCAGCGCTATCGGCATTTGGACACTTCCACTCGCCGCTTTTATCGGTGGAATAATCTCGGCTTCGGCAGTGCTATTTCTAGTCAGAAAAGTGGATGGGCAAGCGTCTTCTCAAATTGTTTTAGCCGGGTTGGCTATTTCATTTTTATTTACAGCCTTGACTAACTTCTTGGTCTTCCATGGTGATCAACGCGCTGCCCATTCGATTCTATTTTGGTCGCTAGGAGGCCTAGGAAACGCACGCTGGGACAATGTGCTAATTGTGCTTGCTGGACTTATCGCCTTGATAGCCCTAGGTATATTAAAACATCGCCAGTTAGATTGTTTACTTGCAGGAGACGACGTAGCACAAACCATGGGCGTAGACACAAAACGCCTGCAAAGCGGTGTCTTTATTGTCTGCGCTTTTGCAACGGCATGTTTTGTTTCTATCATCGGAGTTGTCGGATTTATTGGCTTGATGGTTCCTCATATCGCGAAGAAAATCATCGGCCCATTACACAAAAAATTACTCATCACTTCAGGGCTGATTGGGGCTTTGCTTATGCTATTAAGTGATATTTTGGCGAGAACCTTAGTTGCTCCTCAAGAACTGCCTCTTGGTGTTGTCACCACCGCATTTGGCGCACTATTCATTGTTTCCATTTTGATGGAGAAAAGTAATGAAAGCTGAACGCTTCACCATCATTGCGATTCGTCATGGCGAAACCGAATGGAATCGAATAGGCAAAGCACAGAATCAACTGGATAGCCCTCTGACAATGAAAGGCAAACGACAGATGCATAACGTCGGTCGTTATCTTGCAACTCAAAAATCATTGACCCTCAATGCTATTTACACCAGTCAATTAGGCCGTGCGATTTCCAGTGCTAAAACCATCGCACGCTACCTGAAAGTGCCCGTCATTTCTCAAATGGAGCTCAGTGAGTTCGATTCAGAACAGCAACGAAGAACAATGGCGATTCAGTGGATCCAACGAGTTTCTCGTCACCACAACAATGAGAACCCTATTTTGCTGCTCGGACATGGCGACTGGATAAAAACATTAGCCAGTTTAGGGACACCAAAGCAAATAATAGAAACACCAAACAACGGAGAAATCCTCAGGATAGATATCGAAGTATAACGTCACATCAGGGAATCAGGTGTAACTCCTGAACTGTACCCGCAGCTGTAAGCGATGAGCCCTTTACAAGCCACTGAGTCACACGACTTGGGAAGGAGTAAAGCGCAATGAGAACCTCAACATCGTAAGTCAGAATACCTGGACACACATGAATATCGAGCGGGAAAACTCAACACCATCCATACCTTGTCTAACAAGGGAACGCTCTGTATTCGTCAATACCTAAAACGTAGATGAAGAATACTGTGGTCACAAAAGTTAAACGATCCAAAAATAAGTCCGATCTCCGCAGTGGGTTTACCACCGGAGCGTGCGCAGCTGCAGCAAGCAGAGCGGCAGTTCAAACACTATTAACCGGACAAAAGCCTGACTATATCTCCATCACTCTACCTAATGGTGAGCCCGCTACGTTTAAGGTTGCGTTTATCCAAACATCCAACGATGCGGTGACCGCCAGCATTGTTAAAGATGCAGGGGACGATCCTGATTGTACCCACGAAGCCCATATTCAGAGTATTGCCCGCTGGCATTCAGAGCCCGGTTTTCACATCGATGGGGGTGTTGGCGTAGCTCGTGTGACTCTACCCGGATTAGAACTTCCCGTCGGTCAGGCGGCGATTAATCCCGTTCCTCGAAAAAACATTCTCGATATGGTGACTTTGGAATGGAACCAAGCGACCAGTCAACAGAAAAAACACGTCGGTATATCACTGGAAATTTGCGTCCCAGATGGAGAAGAGCGAGCCAAGGAAACCATTGGGCCAAGACTCGGTTTAATCGGTGGTATTTCCATTCTCGGGACACGCGGAACGGTAAAACCCTACTCCACTTCAGCGTTTTCAGCATCAGTGCGTCAATCGGTACAAATAGCGAAACAAAATGGCCAAAACCACTTGGTTCTCACGACAGGATCTCGAACCGAAAAGTCAGCGATGGCCATGCTACCAAGTTATGACTCGATGTGTTTTATCCAAGCGGGTGATTTTGTTGGGGTCGGACTGCGCGCAGCAAAACGTTATCAAGTGAGCAAAATCACCGTCGTCGCCATGATAGGCAAACTCGGCAAGATGGTCGCTGGGCACATGATGACTCACGTATCCGGTAAAGCTATCGACTTTTCATTGCTGGCCGACCTCGCCATTCAATCGGGTGCATCGAGTGAGTTTGCCGAAGCTGTTAGCCAAGCCAACACAGGCCGCCACGTACTCGATACATGGAAAGAAGCCCAACCGGGCCAAGAGATTCCCAATTACGACTTTCTTACCTTGCTCTGCAAACAAGCTGCAGAGCACGCTGCTGTGTATGTCAAACATCACGTCAGCATTGAATTCAAATTGATCGATTTTAACGGCGATCTATTAGCAGAACATCTCTGCTCAAAAGGAAGTGATACCAACACTCACTTTCATGATGAATAAGCATGAACAAGGAAAACTCCATGACTAACGATATGCGTCAAATGACCAAGCAAGGCCGTCAAATTGAAAGTAACTCTTTCTCTATCATCGATGAAGAAATAGAAACTCTCCATGGGGGACATAACTTCAATCAAGGTGAATGGAATGTGGTTCGTCGTGCCATTCATACTACGGGTGATTTTGAATACGCTAAATTATATCAATTCAGCGACAACGCGATTGAGTCTGCCATTACCGCTTTAAAAAACGGTGCCAACATCATTACCGATGTCAGCATGATCGTGACAGGTTTAAACCAAACTCGCCTCAACGCTTACGGCAATAAAGCACAGTGCTTCATTAGCCATCCAGACGTCATTAGCACGGCCAAAGAGACAGGAGAAACACGTGCTATTCACTCAATGCGTTATGCCCGCGATAACGACCTACTCGACGGCTCTATCATAGGTGTAGGCAATGCGCCTACCGCATTACTTGAGCTATTGCGCATGATAGAAGCAGGCGAAGCAAAACCTGCATTGATCATTGGCATTCCTGTTGGTTTCGTAAAAGCAGATGAATCGAAGCAAGCATTAACCGAACAAAACACAGTGCCTTACATTGCCAGCCTAGGCCGTAAAGGTGGCAGCCCGTTAGTGGTATCGACTATTCACGCCCTACTTGCTGAGTCAGTAAAATGAATAATGTAAGTACTCACTCTCAGATTATCGATTGCTATCAATCGGCTATCACGGTAGTCGGAGTACCCGAAGATGGGTGTTTAAGCCTAACCAGTCGAGCTGTTAATGCAGTTGAATCTGCACGCGTTGTTGCAGGTAACGACCGACTATTGGATTGGTTTCCCCAATTCAAAGGTCAACGCTTATCGATGAAAGAAGGCTATCAATCTTGGTTCGCTAAGTTGCTTGATGAATGCGAGGAAGGCGGCGTCGTCGTATTAGCTTCTGGCGACCCATTGTTCTTTGGCATCGGCGAATCGTTGTTAAAAAAACTGCCTAATGATGAAGTGCGCTTTATTCCCTCCCCTTGTTCAATGCAACTCGCTTGCAGCCGAGTCGGCATTGCATGGCAAGAAACCAAAGCAATTTCACTACATGGAAGAAAGCAGCATTACGATGGCATTAAAGGTATCGCAAGCCAAATGCAATGGGGAACTAGCTACTGCTTGCTAACCGATGTTCAAAACAACCCAGCTCGTATTGCGAAACACTTAGTCGAATTTAATCAACAAGGTTGGACGGCTTGGGTATGTGAGAACTTAGGTGGCACCGACGAAAAGATAAGCCAGTGGACTCTCGAAGACCTCGCACTAAAAAGTTCCGACGACTTCTCTACGCTCAATGTAATGGTACTGCACCGAACGCTACCTCATGCGTGGGGTGAATTGGGCCAATACGCCAACGATGATGACTTCATGAAGCGCATGCCTAAGCGCGGCTTAATTACCAAACAGCCCGTTCGTCACTTAGCGTTAGCAAGTATGCGTATTCAACCAAGATCTGTGGTGTGGGATATAGGCACAGGCTCAGGTTCTATTGCGATAGAAGCCGCTAAACAGTGCTATCAAGGACAAGTCTTCACCATTGAATCAAACCAAGAATGTTATGAGTCGGTCGAGGCTAACTTTAGAGCGCACGGTACCGACAACGTACAACTGATTCGAGATAAAGCCCCAATGCAGCTCGACACCTTGCCTCAGCCAGACAGTATTTTTATTGGTGGAAGCCGCGGCAACATGCACACCATTTTAGATTTCTGTTGGTCAGCAATAAAACCGGGAGGCGTCGTGATCGGTTCTGCCGTGACTGTCGATTCAGTTTGCGAACTTCATCAATGGAGTAAAGACAGCGATGCTCCGACACAGGTTCAACTGGTCTCTATATCAACAGGCGTACCACTCGCTCACTACACCCGTTATCAATCAGAAAATCCGATTCACTTATTTATTTTTACCAAGCCGTTTATTCAGAAATAAGCGCTTAATTTTTTAATTAAGCGCCACTCAACATATTAAATAAAAACAAAATTAGAGAAAGCACAGATGAAATTAGGAACTATGTACGCAATTGGTGTCGGCACTGGAGACCCAGAATTATTAACACTTAAAGCTCACCGACTACTCAGCACCGTCGACATTGTCGCGTTTCCAGAAAAAGACGCGGGCAGTAACCACTCTTTTGCTCAACAAATTGCAGCGGGTTCTGTTAGCCCTGAAAGCATGAAAGGCGAATACCTATTTTTGCATTTCCCAATGACGCGTGACCCAAGCATCAACGTTCCTGCATGGCGTAAAGCCGCCGTCACAATTGTTGAACTATTAAAGCAAGGTAAAGACGTGGCATTTGCAACCGAAGGTGATCCATCGGTTTACAGCACATGGGCATACATCCAAGAAGAACTGACAGAGCTACTTCCTGAACTTGATCCGGTGATCATTCCGGGTATCACTTCAGTTACCGCTATTCCATCACAAACAAAAATTCCACTTGCTGACGGTCAGGAGCGTTTTTGTGTTGTACCTGCGACATGGGGTATCGAGTGTTTAGAAAAGCTAGTCGAAGATTTTGACACCATCATGTTAATCAAAGCAGGTCGCGTTATCCCTAAGCTGATCACTCAACTAGAGTCGATGGACATGTTGGATTGTGCAACCTACGTGTCGCATGCCACCACAGAGAAACAAGAGCTTTACTCTGATCTACGCGATGTACCGAATGAAAACCGCTACTTCTCTATGGTTCAGCTTTCAGTTCGCGCTCGTCGTGGCGTACTACGTGGTACTAATGAATCAAAGAAATGTGCCGTTCTTGATGGTGGTAAAGCTGATAGTGGTAAAGATGGCATCGATAAAACTATTGGCGGTAAAGCGTAATGAAAATCGCTATTTATGCCATCACGCTACACGGAGCAAGGCAAGCCAAACGCTTAGCTAAAACGTTTCCGTTTGCTGATGTCTTTATTGCACCAGTTGGACAAGAAGAATACCCAGAAGCCGATGAGTTAACGCTGCCGCTTTCTGGTTTTCTTCCTCCTCAATTTAAGCAATATGATCACCATATCTGCTTTTTTGCTGCGGGCATTGTCAGCCGAATGATCGGCCCTTTGCTAGAAGACAAACGCACCGACCCCGGCGTGATCTGCATTGACGATCACGGCCAATTCGTGATCCCTATGCTATCTGGTCATCGCGGTGGCGCAAATGGGATCGCGTTACAAGTCTCACAAGCACTCAACGCGACTCCTGTAATCACCACCGCTTCTCACGAGATCGGAAGAGCGGT
>NZ_AJZM02000118.1 GCF_000272405.2 Vibrio tasmaniensis 1F-187 | reverse complement strand
CCGTGAAGATGACCCTAAATATCAGTGTACATCTTGCTACAAACCATTCTTTGAAGATGAGGTTTTCATTGGTGCATTTCTTTCAAAAATTGAGTGTCCTAATTGCCAATCAGCATTAAGAGTTCTTACAGAATCAGAGCCACTCATTACCAAGTAAAACAAAGCCCGTAACTGCTAGAACAGCTACGGGCTTCTAACACAACCAACTGTTGGAGAGTTGATTATGACTACAAAAAATTATTCCATACATGAAGCTAGAGAGCTAGCAACACATCTAAATAATATATCCATTTTCTTACAGTCAGCTTCTTATCTGGAGGCAAAAGACGAACATGACATTAGACAAGCTCTAGATAAACTCATGTTTGAGAAGATAGAGGATTTAAATTCTTGCCTAAGTATGATGCTGTATAGCCCCCAGAAAGAGCCTACGCCTTAGTGCGTATTATGGTT
>NZ_AJZM02000117.1 GCF_000272405.2 Vibrio tasmaniensis 1F-187 | reverse complement strand
CTCGAAAGGTCAACACGCCCTAGTGTGAGCAGTCCTTTACTTCGTTTATTGACCAACTGTCATATTCAACTATTTTTTAATTTCGCTCTCGAAATAAATAAACTAATGACTCAGATCAACTTAATTGTGTTCATTTGGTGCTTTTTGCAAAACAAAAGTTGAAAGATTCAAAAATTATTGAATAATGGGCTTAACTAAAATTGAAGTAAACACTTCATCCAATTCATACTGAAACAGGATCCATATCCAATGTCTAATTCGTTTGTTCTGGTTATTAACTCGGGTAGTTCATCCCTAAAATTTGCTGTTATTGATTCTGTTTCTGGTGAAGCCGTATTGAGTGGCTTAGGGGAGTGTTTTGGTCTTGAAGATGCTCGTATGAGCTGGAAGTATCAAGGTCAGAAAACTGAAATTGCCATTCAAGGTGAAGATAACCACCACAAAATTGCCATTGGCAAACTGGTTGGGTTGATGGAAGATCTAGGCTTCACTGCTGATATAGTGGCTATTGGTCACCGTATCGTTCACGGTGGCGAGAAGTTCACTCAAACGGTTCGAATTACTGAAGAAGTAACGAGTGAGATTGAGAGCCTATCTGACCTAGCTCCACTTCATAACCCTGCAGGTGCTATCGGCATCCGCGCTGCGATTGAAGCTTTCCCTTCTTTACCTCAATTTGCTGTATTTGATACGGCTTTCCACCAAACAATGCCACAACGTGCATTTACTGGTGCAATCGCAAAAGAACTATACACAGACTTCGGTGTTCGTCGTTACGGTTTCCACGGTACGAGCCACTACTTCGTTAGCCGTGAAGCTGCGAAAATGGTCAACAAGCCAGTTGAACAAGCTAGCTTCATCTCTGTTCACCTAGGTAACGGTGCATCTGTATGTGCTATCAAAGACGGTAACAGTGTTGATACGTCAATGGGCTTCACACCGCTTTCTGGCCTTATGATGGGCACACGTTGTGGTGATTTAGATCCAGGTATCATCGAATACCTACTTAAAAAAGGTTGGTCACAAGAGCAAGTCTTTAATTCTCTAAACAAGGAGTCTGGCTTCCTTGGCGTGTCTGGTCTTACGAGCGATGCTCGTGGCATCCTAGAAGCGATGGAAGAGGGCCACGAAGGCGCTAAGCTTGCTTTCGAGGTGTTTACTTACCGCGTTGCTAAATACGTTGCTTCTTACCTTGCAACGCTAGACTCTTTAGACGGCATCATCTTCACTGGTGGTATCGGTGAGAACTCTCTACCAATTCGTCGTGAGATCCTAAGCAACCTTAAGATTCTTGGTTTTGTTGAAGACGTAGCAGGCAATGAAGCCGCTCGCTTTGGTGCAGAAGGCATCATCGCTAAGTCTGAAATGTTAGACGCGGTAGCAATGGTTATTCCAACCAATGAAGAATTCGTAATTGCTCAACAGTCGGTAGAACTTCTGTAATCCAAGCAGCCGCTTAATAAAATATAGACAATGTGAAAGCGAGCCCTAGTGGCTCGCTTTTTTTATTTTCTTGTTCGGGATGAGTTGTAGTAGATCTGCTTGTTACCTGTCTCCTCTATTCGTTATCGAAGGAGAAAAAAGGCTACGAATGTAGCCTTAGAGTCATCTTGTATCGAAGCCCGCACCACTCGAGGGTGATACGCGCTATGACGATGTCGTAAGTTATGTCGTTTTGAGGGGAATGCTCGTTAGTTGAATTCCCCGTTTCTGCGAGAACGCTAAAAGACGAGAATATGGCATGCCTTCTTTGCTAATCATGTTTGTCAGTCAACATAGGCTACTGAGCTTGGTTCTTTGTAGATACAATCAACTCCAGTCACATTTCCGTTGTTGTCTTGAATTATTGAACATTATTTTGAGGTGTGACCAGTTAATAGGCACGCCGTACTAAAGGGTATTAATCCCATCCGTTACCTGGCTCAAACCTTTCTTTATTTGCTTTCTTTCTCCTTATCGAAAAGTCTTTTTTCTGAGTATTCCCAACCGTCGAACCTCGTTTTTACCTACTTTTATACGACATTATCCAATGTCTTAAGAGGCTTGTTCTTTTTATGATTTTGTTTTTATTGATTATTTTGTAAATAGCAATGTTGCATATCGTGCTGGAGGGGTAGGCAGCAAAATATATATTGCAAATATAAATGATATTTGTTCTTATTCGCGTCCATTGTGATTTATAAACTAAACCGGAATTAGAATATGAACGTTAGATTGGCTTTCACCCCTCTCGCCTTGGCAATTGGAGGTGCATTAACCACAGTGGCTACCGTGTCGAATGCAATGGCTTCAGAAGAAGTAACGGTGGATGAAACCGTGCAAGTTATTGGTCATCAGTACGAAGGCTACGCGGAGCACATGCCGCAATCGGGTACCAAAACGGATGTCGAATGGCTCGATGTCCCACAAGCCGTATCAGTGGTTACTAAAACAGAGATGGAAGACCGTGGTGCGGTCCGTTTAGTGGATGCTCTTGATGGTGTTGCTGGTGTCAATAATACCTTAGGTGAAGGCAGTCGAGATCAGTTCGTTATTCGTGGTTTTGATGCGCTGAATGACATGTATCGCGATGGCATGCGTGATGATGGAACTTTACAGTCGTATCGAAGCCTATCCAATATTGAGCGTGTTGAAGTGGTAAAAGGCCCAGCAGGAGCTCTGTATGGTAGAGGCTCTGCCGGCGGTATCATTAACTTAGTCACCAAGCGAGCGAATGGTGACACATTTACCAATGTGAACGGCAGTGTTGGCAGTAACAG
>NZ_AJZM02000116.1 GCF_000272405.2 Vibrio tasmaniensis 1F-187 | reverse complement strand
AGTCCCGTCCACTCCGCCACTTATAAGACAAAGCCCTAACAGAAATGTTAGGGCTTTTTCGTGTCTAGTGTTTTGGTCTGCGACCAACGAGTCCCGGTGCCTGCAACCCCAGCCGTTCCGCCATTTATTAGAAAGCCTAGTCTTATGACTAGGCTTTCGTCGTTTCAGGGCTGTGAGTTTTTGTCTTCGACTACGATAATATCGCTACAGATTGAGAAGATTCGCTAGGAATAGTGAAGCTTTTTCACTTAAATATCTAAAGTCAGTAGATAACTCTCAAGCTATCCCAAAAATATCACTCTCGACATACACCAATTCCCTAATGACGACTAGTATAAAAACAGTGATCGTTTATTTGGAATTGTTATGAGGTTATTTTGTACATTGGCTCTTATCTTTTGTTCGTTTGTTGTATCTGCAACCTCGTGGGAAAAAGAGAAAAGCCCAACAAGAAATTCAACCTCATCCATAGGTAGTTACGCTAATGGTTGTCTTGACGGGGCGCAAGCTTTGCCAATTAATGGGCAAGGTTATCAGGTGATCCGCCCTCAGAGAGAGCGCTATTATGGCCACACAGAGTCAATTCAGTTTATTGAAAGGCTAGGTTTAACTACAAGCAAACAACTCAACACAAATCTATTGGTGGGTGATATTTCTCTGCCTCGTGGAGGGCGTTTTTCTTCGGGTCATTCAAGTCACCAGACTGGTTTGGATATTGATATATGGTTAAGGCTCACTGATAAAAAACTTTCAGAGAATGAACTTGCCGTACCTAAGCCATTGAGCGTTGTCGATCTCACTAACTACAAATTGCGTGAATCGAATTGGACCGATGATCATTTTCAAGTGATTCGCTATGCAGCCAAAGATGAAAAAGTGGTGCGTATTTTTGTTCACCCAGTTATTAAGCACACCCTTTGTGAACAAGAAAACTCTGATGCCAATGGGAGAGCTTGGTTAGGTAAAATTAGGCCTTGGTGGGGACATCATTCTCATTTTCATGTTCGTTTAAAATGCCCTAAAGGCAGCTCAAACTGTATAGCTCAAGCAAGCCCTCCTAAAGGTGATGGTTGTGGAGATGAACTTGCAAGTTGGGCTCCAAAGACCATTCCCGTTCCTCCACCTAAAAAAGTCGCTAAAAGTAAGAAAAAAAAGAGAGTTAAAGTGATGCCAAGTCAATGTTTGGCCTTGATATCAAATAAGTAATCCTGTTCATCGAGAATTTTTGCAGTGGTAATGCCACTGGTTTTCTCGACTCTAAAACTGGAGAAATATCACACTTTTGTCTAGAGTTTATAAACACGAGATTAAGAACATCGTTTGATATCAATAAAACCAATAACGATATCAGCAAAGGCGACGATGACGAATTTGACAAGGTTTGGTCAGGGATTGAGTGTTTTTTGGGGTGAAAGATGCGGCTTATACGCAGTATGCGAAATCAGAGTCTGATGCCCGTCGATAGATAATTCAAGGATAAGACTATGACTATGATTTGTGCAAAGGAATTTTCCGAATGGTTAAGACATAGGTTCAACGCTGAAAGCTCGGGTATTTCTATTTCAAGAGCTGATATCAATCAGCTAACAGGCAGACAACGTTTAGACCCTAGCTTCGTAAATGATGTTCACTATGAATTAATGCAGTATGGAATGGCATTTGTGACTGATACCAGTAGAGAAAACTTCTATCTTGTTCCGATAGCTCAATCAATAAACTGGCGTGAACGACTCGAATATCAATTTGAGAAAGAGATGTTCTGCAACATATATCCCATTGAAAAATCGGGTTAAAAAAAAGGTTCAACTTGATGATTAAGTTGAACCTTTTACCTTTTAGGTCAAGCCTTGAATAATGACAAACTTTTCTAATAATTCGTCGTCAGTTTCAATATGGTTTGGGTCAGTGATTATGCATTTTGTAATGGGACACACTGACTGACATGTTGGCTTCTCATAGTGACCTTTACACTCAGTACATAAATCAGGATCGATTTCGAAGATACTGTCACCCATCGTGATTGCGCCATTTGGGCATTCTGGGTCACACATATCGCAGTTTATGCACTTGTCAGTTATTAGTAGAGCCATTTATCTTTCCAAAGTAACCGTTATTTACCTGAAGCGTTACGTGTATCTTGGCCTGCGCTCAAGTTACGCATTAACAAACCAAATTCTAGATCAAGATCAGCAGGTACAGGAATAAATACGAAGTGACCGTTACCTTTTGCGTCGTCTACCGCTTCAGATTTACGGTTTTCCATAACTTCTAGTTTGAAAACAATGTTACCTTTCGGTGTCATCATTTCTAGGCTGTCACCAACTAGGAATTTGTTTTTCACTTCTACTTCAGCTAGGTCGCCACGGCGTTTACCTGTGAATTCACCAACAAACTGTTGAGTATCAGAGATAGAATAACCGTATTCGTAGTTTTGGTATGAATCGTGAGTGTGACGACGTAGGAAGCCTTCAGTGTAACCTCGGTGAGCTAGGCTCTCTAGCGTACCCATTAGACTCTCATCAAATGGCTTACCTGCAACAGCATCGTCGATAGCTTTACGGTAAACCTGTGCTGTACGTGCACAGTAGTAGAAAGACTTAGTACGACCTTCGATTTTCAGAGAGTGAACGCCCATCTTAGTTAAACGCTCAACGTGTTGGATTGCGCGAAGATCTTTTGAGTTCATGATGTAAGTACCATGCTCATCTTCAAACGCTGCCATTTTCTCTTCTGGCTTGTGTGACTCAGAAAGCAACACGACTTCGTCTGTTGGCTTGCCAAGGCCTAGAGTGTTGTCTGGGCGTTCGTCTTGAACTTCAATACCTTGAGTTTCTACTTCTTGAATAGCAACACCTGTTGGGTTTGCTTCAACGATCTGACCATTTTCGTCTTCTTTCGCAGCTTCGGTCTTGTATTCCCAACGACAAGCGTTAGTACAAGTACCTTGGTTTGGATCGCGTTTGTTCATGTAGCCAGAAAGTAGGCAACGACCAGAGTAAGCCATGCATAGAGCACCGTGAACAAAGATTTCTAGCTCTGTTTCTGGGCAGTGTTCGCGAATCTCTTCGATTTCTTCAAGAGATAGCTCACGAGATAGGATCACACGCTCAACGCCTTGAGTTGACCAGAACTTAACGGTCGCCCAGTTTACTGCGTTTGCTTGAACTGAAAGGTGGATCGGCATTTCAGGGAATGATTCACGTACCATCATGATAAGACCTGGATCTGACATGATAAGTGCGTCTGGGCCCATCTCAACAACTGGCTTAAGGTCGCGGATAAATGTTTTTAATTTAGAGTTGTGTGGCTGAATGTTACATACAACATATAACTTTTTGCCTTGAGCATGAGCTTCATCGATACCGATTTGTAGGTTTTCGTGATTGAACTCGTTGTTACGAACACGAAGGCTGTAACGTGGCTGGCCTGCGTATACTGCATCTGCGCCATAGGCGAATGCGTAACGCATGTTTTTAAGGCTTCCTGCCGGTGATAATAGTTCAGGTACAAATGGTTTTTGTGTCGTCATTGCTTCGTTCTCTAATCTGATCTCAAGTCAGGTTGATACCACCAAGTGATATCAAAGGGGCGCAAATTTTACGCTAAAATGAGTTTGGTTGATAGCCCTAAAGATAACAATGGTATTGCGAAGAGTGTTGTTAGGTGTTGATAGGCGGGGTGGAGAAGAAAACAAGCTCAGATATCGTCGACACCTGAGCTCTAAATCGGAACAATTAAGCGTTAGGTTGAGTTAACCCGCCTAATGATTCAAATAGGTTTGGTAGGAAAACACTGAACTCACCACAAAGTAGAGAGAAGTCTGCATCAAAACGTGCAGCTTGATCTTCACGAGGAATATCGTCGTTCTCATCTTTTAATTCATCACTGAATTTCAGGCGCTTGATGCTGCCATCTTCAGCAAGAATGAACTCAATGCGATCTTGCCAGTTGATCAGAAGCTTAGTCACAACTTTGTTGGCTTCAATGTGGTTCTTAATCTCATCAGCTTCTAGTTCTTGTTTCTTAACTCGAACAATACCACCGTCTTCTTGGATTGATTTAAGCTCTGCTTCATCGAGCATAGTGATACCTTGAGGCGTATCACCTGATTTCACCCATTCAGTTAACGTTGTTTCAATCGCTTGTTCTGGAATAGCCGGCACTACAGGCAGGCTACCCATAGTTTTACGTAGTAATGCCAATACGTCTTCAGCTTTTTTGTAGCTGCTAGCATCAACCACAATAAAGCCTTCTTTCGGCATGATCAGCGCGTAAGTAAAGTTACTGCGGCTGAAAGCACGAGGAAGAAGATCGATGATGATGTCTTCTTTTAGGCTGTCTTTCTCTTTCTTTTTCAAAGGAGTACCAGACTCTGCCTCAAGCGTTTCTACTTTTGCATTCAATGAATCTTTGATCACTGAAGCTGGAAGCATTTTCTCTTCTTTCTTTGCACAGATGAGAATGCGGTTTTCTGATACGTGCGTCATCATATCGCCGTGTCTACCCATCGCGTTTACCCAACCAAACTTCTGTTTGTCTTGGCTGCCACAAGGGGTAAAACGGAACTCTTCAAGTTGTTTCTCTAGCTGATCTGCGTTGAAGTCTATATCACGATTAAAGCGATAGACGAGGCAATTCTTAAACCACATAAATATTTCTCATACCTTTATCTGAAGACGCTCATCATAGGAGATTTCGATCCATTTGTCTTATACCTGCAATAAAAATTAAAAGTGAAATGTTTGAGACAGTTATATGAAAATTTGTTTTCAAAGGTCACAAAAGTGTCATAATTAAACCAGATAATGCAATGCGTTGATTAAATACTAAGGCTATTCAATTATGTCGAGAAGGATTCTGGTCGTTGAAGATGAAGCACCTATTCGTGAGATGTTGTGTTTTGTACTTGAGCAAAAAGGCTACCAAGCAGTAGAGGCTGAAGATTACGATACAGCGGTAAACAAGCTATGTGAACCTTTCCCAGATCTAGTATTACTAGATTGGATGCTACCTGGTGGTAGCGGGATAAACTTTATCAAGCACATGAAGCGTGAAGAGTTAACTCGCAACATCCCAGTGGTGATGCTGACGGCTCGTGGCGAAGAAGAAGATAAGGTGCGTGGTTTAGAAGTGGGCGCTGATGATTACATCACCAAGCCATTTTCACCAAAAGAGCTCGTAGCTCGCCTGAAAGCGGTTATCCGCCGTGTAACGCCTACTGCACTAGAAGATGTGATTGATGTACAAGGCCTTAAGCTAGACCCTGTATCTCACCGCGTTACCGCAAGTGAAGGTCCAGTTGATATGGGCCCAACCGAGTTCAAAATGCTGCATTTCTTTATGACTCACCAAGAGCGAGTATACAGCCGAGAGCAACTGCTAAATAACGTTTGGGGTACTAACGTTTACGTTGAAGATCGTACGGTTGATGTTCATATTCGACGTTTACGCAAAGCACTTGAATCTGCTGGTCATGACAAATTAATTCAAACGGTTCGCGGTGCAGGCTACCGTTTTTCTACAAAGGCTTAATGTGGCTTCACTGCCCAGTTTATGGAGTCCTGAATGGTTGAGAAGTTAACCTGGAAAAAGCTAGCTTGGGAGCTGGCTTTTTTTTACGCACCTTGGATTATAGTCGGATGGATATTCGGTTATTTACCTTGGTTATTGCTGGCTGCAACAGTATTACAGTTAGCATGGCATCTACACTATCAAATGCGTTTGTCTGCTTGGTTGTGGGATGAAAAGCGGTTAACACCCCCTTCAGGTTCTGGAAACTGGGAGTCTCTGTTTAACGGTATCTATCGTATGCAGCAGAGACAGCGTCGTAAGCGCAAAGAATTGACCAACCTTATCCGCCGTTTCAGAAACGGTGCTGAATCCCTTCCCGATGCCGTTGTGGTGTTTCGCGGTGAAGGCAATATTGTTTGGTGCAACAAGCTTGCTCAGTATTTACTGGGTTTTCGCTGGCCAGACGATTCAGGTCAACCGATCTCTAACTTGATCCGCACGCCGGACTTCATCAAGTACCTTAATAAACAAGATTTCTCAGAGCCGTTAGAGATGCCTTCGCCACTTAATGTGGAGCGCATGCTTGAGCTTCGTATAGTACCGTATACCGAGGGCGAACACCTCATGGTAGTACGTGATGTTACTCAGCTAAAACAGCTAGAAGGCATGCGTCGTAACTTTTTCGCTAACGTTTCTCACGAGCTACGCACTCCAATGACCGTACTTCAGGGCTATCTTGAAATGACGGAAGATCCAGACATGGTCGTTGGACCTATGTGGCCTAAGGCTCATGGTGTGATGACTGAGCAGTTAAATCGTATGAACAGTTTGGTCAATCAGCTTCTTACTCTTTCTAAGATAGAAGCGGCGCCAATGCATGAATTGGATGAAGTGGTGAATGTTCCGGCGATGTTGGAAGTTCTTGAAAAAGAAGCCGCTAGTCTCAGTGGAGAGCGAGAACACAAGCTGAAATTTGATATCGATAAGAGTTTACGCGTATTAGCGGATGAAGATCAGCTGAGAAGTGCGATATCGAATCTGGTTTACAATGCAGTGAAATACACGCCGCCTGGTGCGACCGTAAAGGTTCGTTGGTATCAAACCAGTCAAGGTGCGTGTTTGGATGTGTCAGACACCGGAGACGGTATCGAACCACAACACTTGCATCGACTTACAGAGCGTTTCTATCGTGTTGATAAAGCACGCTCACGCGATACTGGGGGCAGTGGCCTAGGGTTAGCGATTGTGAAACATGCGCTTAGTCACCATGATTCACATTTAGAAATTCAAAGTGAAGTGGGTGTTGGTAGCCGATTCCATTTCACGCTACCTAGCCGATTGACAGTGTCATGAGTTCCTTAATACGCCGGATGCGTTTCCCCATCAGTTCATTATTAGCATTAGCTTTGGTTACCCCTGTTCATGCCGAGCAAAGTGTCGATTCTCTTCCTGATTATTCTAAGGTTCCGGGTATTTCTGGCAGCTTGTTGTCTGTCGGTTCCGATACCTTAGCGGGAATGACAACGTTATGGGTTGAAGAGTTTAAGTCTTACTACCCGAACGTGAATGCTCAAGTTCAGGCTTCTGGTTCATCCACTGCACCTCCTGCATTAACGGAAGGTACTGCTCACCTTGGGCCTATGAGTCGTCCAATGCGCCTACGAGAAGTGGAAGCGTTCGAAAGGGAGCATGGCTATAAGCCGACGGCGCTTCGAGTTGCTATCGATGCGATTGGTCTTTTTGTGCATCGTGATAATCCTATCGAGGGGCTTAATTTTCGCGAAATTGACAGCATATTTTCGGAGACATTGCGCTGTGGCGCGACTAAGCCGCTAAACAATTGGCAAGATTTAGGTATCAGCCAGCCGTGGGCAAAACATAGATTCCAACTGTTCGGTCGTAATTCCGTTTCGGGAACCTACGGCTACTTCAAACAAAACGCATTATGCAGTGGCGACTTCAAGAACCGAAGATCGGAAGAGCGGTT
>NZ_AJZM02000115.1 GCF_000272405.2 Vibrio tasmaniensis 1F-187 | reverse complement strand
GTATTTGGAATGGCGGAAGCTCTAGATAAATAAAAACGCCTCAAGCAGTGCTTGAGGCGTTTTTTTATGATTTTAAATCAGCTATAGGGGATTAACCTATAGACAAATTGGGATCAAGTGGACTTACATAACCCGACGGTTTAAGTGCAAGTACGTCACAGTTAATCTTGTCGATTACATGTTCCGCAGTATTACCAATAAACACAGCAGACAATCCGGTACGGCCGGTGGTACCAAGAATCACCATAGCAGCGTTGTTTTCAGACGCGACACGAGGAATAACATCTTCTGGCAAGCCTTGCTCAACAACAGTTTGCTCTTCACTCATACCGTGTTTCTGGCGCAACGCTTTCATCGCTGTTAAGTGATGACCACGAACCGCGTCAGTATAAGAGGTTGGGTCAAACTCTGGCAGCTCGATTGTGATATTAGCAGGTGTCACCGGGTAGGCGTTTACCAATAGCGGCTCAGCATCTAAACGACCTGTGATTTCAAGTAACCTGTCGACCATCGTATCATTGAGCTCTAAGTGAGCTTCGGTTTCAGAGCCAACATGGACTGAAGCGTAAATCTTCGCGTGTTCTGGCCAGAAATCATTTTTAACCAATAGCACTGGGCTAGGGCATTTTCTCAATAAGTGCCAGTCGGTAGGAGTAAAGATGACAGATTCTAAGGTATCGTGCTTACGCGTACCTTTGATTAGGATGTCATGCTCGCCACTGTAAACCTCTGCAATGATCGCTTCATACGGGCGGTTATGCCAAACCACTTGCACGTTAAATTCAATGGAATCATCAAGGTAAGGAGCCGCCACTTTATTCATCCAAATTTCACGTTGATGAATTACACCTTTACGCATTGCGTCTCTTTCATCGACAGAGAGCATAGATGTCATGTCATACGAGAAATCGTAGATCGATAAAAAGAAAGTGATGTGGCTTGTTGATGTGCTTTTCTTGGCAAGTTGGATAGCACGAACTAGAGCAGGTTGCTCATCGTGATTAATGTCTGCGACAACTAAAATTTTGTTATAGATACTCATAACTAAGCCTACTTTTCAGACCGAACATATAAATAATGTAGCGTAGTTATGGAGAGAATAAGAGAAATATAAGAGGTTTTAAGAGAGAAACATGATGTAGCTCATTATTGAACTACATCATTGATATCTAGACTATTCTTTTGAAACGCCAGCAAGTTCCATCAACGCATCGTGATCTTCGATAGTGATATATTTGCCTTTAACGCTCAAGATGTCTGCTTTTTGGAAGCGACCTAAAAGACGGCTAATTGTTTCAACAGTCAAACCAAGGTAGTTACCAATATCGCCACGAGTCATCGTTAGGCGAAACTCACGTGGGCTGAAGCCACGTTGAGAGAAACGAGTAGAAAGGTTGTAAAGGAATGCAGCAAGACGCTCTTCCGCGTTCTTCTTAGAAAGAAGCAGAATCATTTCTTGGTCACCTTTAATCTCATTACTCATCAGACGCATAATTTGCTGACGCAATTTAGGCATTTTGCCTGATAGGTCGTCTAGAATTTCGTATGGAATTTCACAGACCATAGAAGTTTCTAACGCTTGTGCGAAACTAGGGTGCATGTCACCAGTAATCGCATCGAAGCCAACAAGATCGCCCGCTAGGTGGAATGCAGTAATCTGCTCATCACCTTGCTCGGTAATCGTGTAGCTCTTGATCGTTCCAGAGCGAATAGCGTATAGAGATTTAAGCTCGTCACCGGCTTTAAATAACTCTTGGCCTTTTTGAATAGGCTTTTTTCTCTCAATGATCTGATCAAGTTGATCGAGTTCAGATTCATTCAAAGTAAACGGAATACAGAGCTGGCTAATACTACAATCCTGGCAATGGATCGCACAGCCACCAGACTGAACACGTTTCGTCACAGGCTTTTCAGAAATCATAACAATCTTTCACTATTTGATATACGTCAATATTTTAGCATTCCTTAATCCTAAAGGGTAGTAAAAAAACCGGATTAAAGACGCCGCTATACGGTATAAATAATAAGCTGTAGCGCCATATAACCGGTATAGAAGCCGTAAATGAGGATTAAAATTGCACCAAACTGACGAAATAAGTCAGCTTGTTGCAGTTTTTTGAGGAAATTTGCACCCATTCCAACCGTGAGCATCGCAGGGAGGGTTCCTAAACCGAAAGCAAGCATGATACCCGCTCCGTTATACCAACTTCCTGATACGGCCGCCCATGTCAGCATAGAATAAACAAGGCCACATGGTAACCACCCCCAAATGAAACCAAATGGTAGAGCGTGACTAGGATGCTTCAATGGTAGAAATGATTTACCGACAGGAGAGATATAGCGCCATAGTTTTTGTCCGACTTTTTCAAAAAACAACAAGCCGAACCACCATTTTCCAATATACAAACCTAAGACGATCATAAAGCCAGCAGCAAATAATCGCAGCCAACCAAGCAGAGCGTTAAAATCGCTTAGCTGACCTATAGAAGAAATTGCACCGCCAACCACACCGCCAATCACGGCATAGCTTAGCAAGCGTCCTAGGTTATATAGCAGGGGAATGACAGGGGAAGGTTTACTGTTGCCAATTGAAAGAAGCGACGCAATGCCACCACACATTCCCATGCAGTGACCTGCGCCGATCAACCCAACAACAAAAGCTCCGATCCAATCAGGCGTCATCGTTCTTTTTGTCTAAGTTAGTTTGGCTTTCTCCGTTAGCTTTCTCGTTCTTAACAGGTTTACTATCAGAATGATGATGAGCATTAGTGTCTTCATCAAACAGAATGTTGTGGCCTTGACGCTCAAGGTCTTCAAACTGCTCACTCTTAACGGCCCACAGAAAGATACCGACAGCGATGCACACAAGTACGATCGCAATTGGAATAAGTATGTATAAACTTTCCATTATTTACCTTGCTCTTTTAAGAGCCTTAACGAGTTAGACACAACAATAATAGAGCTAGCAGACATGCCAACAACGGCAATGTATGGAGCAACCAAACCCGCTACGGCCAATGGAAGAATAAGTAAGTTATACCCCAACGACCACGCTAAATTTTCACGGATTATCTTACGCGTTTTAAGCGCTAATGTTCGTGATTTAAGTAATCTATCGAGTTTGTCACCCAATAACACCATATCCGCTGAGGCTTTCGCCACGTCGGTACCGCCGCCCATAGCAACCGAAAGGTGTGCACCTGCAAGAATCGGCGCATCGTTAATACCGTCACCAACCATCATGGTGATGTCACTAGCGTCTCTAGAGTTTAAATAAGCCAGTTTATCTTCTGGCTTCGCGTTAGCAACAATGTCAGTAATACCAATCTCTGCCGCAACAGCTTTCGCGTTAATCAAGGAATCGCCAGTCAGCAGCGTGGTTTTGATTCCCGCTTCTTTGAATTGCTTAATGAACTCAATACTTTCTTTACGAATCGGGTCTTCATAAGTGAATGTTGCGATATGTCGACCAGACATCGACAAGTAAATACCATTGCTTTCCGATGTTTGTGCATCACCAAGAATGAATTCACTGCTGCCGATAGCGACTTCTTGTCCATTCCACTCACCAGTGATACCAGAGCCAATTACGTTATTGACAGACTCTACTTCGATATCATCAGAAAGATGAGTCTTGAACGCTTTCGCAATAGGGTGGTTAGCATGTTGCTCTAGGCTCGCCGCTACTTTCAGACAGGTGTCTTTGTCAAGTTCTGCGAAGGTTTCAACTTGGCTGATACGAATATCACCCTCGGTCAACGTACCTGTTTTATCTATGATCAAGTGATTCACTTTGCACAAAGTTTCAAACACATGGCCTTTGCGCAGCAAGATACCGAAATTACCCATACGAGAAGTTGAGCAGGTGATGGCTGTCGGTGTTGCAAGCGATAGAGCACAAGGACATGTCGCAACAAGTACCGAGAGCATAATCCAGAAAGCATCTTCTGGACGTGTTTGGTGCCAGTAAAACCAAGTGCCGAACGAGATAACCAGAATCACAGCAACAAAGTATCGAGCAACCACATCGGCAATCTCTGCGATGCGAGGCTTAGACAGTTGCGCTTCATCCTGAAGGCGAACGATATTGGAAATCACGGAATCCGCTTTAGACGTCATCACTTCCAATTCAAACGATTCATCACCATTCAATGTACCAGCAAAGACGGTATCGCCTTCATTCTTAACCACATGAATCGATTCGCCAGTCAGCATCGATTCATCAATATGAACTCTACCAGACAGTACTTTACCATCCGCAGGGATATGCTCACCGGGTAGAACCCGAATCTGATCGCCAACCTTCAAGGTTTTTACCGGAACTTGCTCACCGTCTAAAGTTGTCGCCATCGCAGGAACCAACTTAAGCAGGTTACCACTCGCGGCTGCTGCTTTACGACGCGCGCGCATCTCAAGGAAACGACCAAGCAACAAGAAGAAGGTGAACATCGAGATAGATTCAAAGAACACTTCGCCTTGCTCTGTCACCGTTGCCACTAAACTCGCAACATAGGCAAACAATAGAGCGATCGACACAGGAACATCCATGCCCAAGGTTCGGCCTTTAATACTACGCCAAGCGTTAATATAGAACGGTAATGCAGAGTAGAGAAGAACTGGCGTTGCGAAGATCAAACTCACCCAACGAAAGTAGCTTTTGAATTCCGGCTCAAGGCTGCCAAAAACTTCGAGATAAAGCGCCACGGCTAGCATCATAACTTGCATGGTCGCTAAACCCGCGACACCAAGACGATAAAGGTAGTTTTTCATCGAACGATGATAAGCAGCTTCTTGTTGGTCAGCCTCGAATGGTGCGGCTTTGTAGCCCAACCTATGAATCGCGGATAGCAAATCGCTCAGTTTGGCCTGAGTGTTGTCCCAGCTAAGCAGGGCACGGTTAGTCGTGGTATTAACACGAATACTCACAACGCCAAGCTTTGAAGAAACTTGCTTCTCAATAAGCCAAGCACAAGCCGCACAAGAGACACCATCTAGTGACAATGTCACCTCAGAGATGTTTTCGGAGTTACGGACGAACTCAAGTTGAACATCTTCATTGTCATAGTGACTGAGAGCCAGAAGTTGCTCTGGCACCAGATCGGCTTTTTCAGCCGGAGCAGTACGGTATTGGTAATAAGAGACCAAACCGCTATCTATGATTGTCTGGGCTACGGTTTCGCAACCCGGACAACACATCGGACGAACCGATCCTAAAATTTCCACTTTAAAATCCGTTTCCGCTGGTACATCTTCACCGCAGTGATAACAGGATTCACACATAAGCTTTAATTCGTTAGTTGAGTAGGAGTATCAATAGGGAAGTTCATGCGACCTTGCACTAACCATTCAGAATCATGCGGAGAAAGCTCAATAAACCATGGTCCTTGCATTTCGTGATCCAAAGTCATGGTGTAGTTGCCTTTCGCATCCGCTGTCAGTAGTTGAGTAAAATCGCGGTCAGGCAGTGTTCTGTGAACAAACATTGCGTTAATCGCAGGGAAGTGATCGAGTTTACCTTTCTCAAGAGTAATGATAACGGAGTTACCTTTCTCGTTAACTGAAGCTGAAAGGCCGAGTTCCTTTGCAATATTTACTTTTGAAATGTCGACATTAATGCCTTTTCCTTTTTTATAGTAATCCTCAGTCACTAGGTCTACAGAGTTCTGTGTGAACACAATAACCGTCATGATGGTCCAAATAACTACTGTCGCTGGCAACGCGATTAAGAACCACGGCCAAAACTGTTTATACCAAGGCTTTACCATAAAAAAGATCTCAAAAAAGAATAAAAAGAAGGGGTTATAAAATAAAGGAAAGACAGCCTCTTAGAAAGAGGCTGTTATTGAAATGTTACTTATTATCCGAGTTGCTTAAGCTCCACACGTATGATGAAATCAGTTGTACTTTATCCTCGCCTAGAATGTCTTTCCAAGCAGGCATAACGCCAGAGCGTCCGTACATTACTGTTTCCGTCACAGCAGCGCGAGAGTCGCCAAACAACCAGTCGCGGTCGGTCAGGTCAGGTGCACCTACAGCAGGGTTACCCTTACCATCTGTACCGTGACATGCAGCACATACAACAAAGCGTGCTTTACCAGCTTCAGCTTCACGAGCATTCACACTACGTCCAGAAAGGCTAAGCGTGTAGCTAACCACTTCTTTAACGCCTTGCTCACCAAGTGCATCTTTCCAGCCAGGCATTTGGCCAACACGACCATGCATGATTGTTGTCACGATAGCTTGTGGTTCACCACCATATAGCCATGCGTCATCAGTTAGGTTAGGAAAACCTTTTTGACCACGAGCATCAGAGCCGTGACACTGAGAACAGTTTTGCAAGAATAAACGTTGGCCCACTTTAATTGCGTCAGCATCTGATGCAATGTCAGGGACAGAACGTAAACCATTTTCGTCGTGAGCTAGCTTTTTGAATGCTTCACCAAAATAGGTGTTGGCGTCATCAAGCTCTTTCGCGTACTCGTCTAACTGCTTGTTCGCTTGAGCCGCAGCAATCGAAGAGCGAGACTCTTCAATACTACGAACTTCTTGGTTTGAACTTGTCCACCCTAGTAGACCTTTAAAATTGCCAAGGCCAGGGTAAAGAGCAAGGTAAACCGCTGCAAACACAATCGTACTGATGAAAAGGTATGTCCACCATTTTGGTAGTGGGTTATTAAGCTCACGAATACCATCGTATTCATGGCCCATATCATGACCTTCTTCTACGCCAGTTCGATCTTTAAAACACCAACGAAGCAAGACAGCACAACCAATTAGGGTGCCAATCGTAATCGCACTAACCCAGATACTCCAGAATGTACTCATTACTTTGTCACTCCTTGATTTTTAGAACTTGTTGCCGGCTCGTCGTCTGCAAACACTAGGTTCGCATCTTCGTCGAAACGTGATTTACGATTCTTGCCGTATGCCCACCAAACGATGCCGATGAAGCAAGCAAAAACAGTAACAGTCCAAACACTTTGAAATGTAATAATGTCCATAATTATTCCTTATTTCATTGCGTGGCCAAGCGATTGAAGGTAAGCGATGATTGCATCCATCTCTGTTTTTCCTTCAACATCTTGTTTAGCGTTAGCAATTTGTTCGTCTGTGTAAGGAACACCAAATTGATTACGGAAGAGTTCAAGCTTCTGTTGAGTCAATTTGCCATCAAGTACATTCTCAGCAAGCCATGGGAAACCAGGCATGTTTGATTCAGGAACAAGTTCACGAGGGTCGATAAGGTGAACACGGTGCCACTCATCAGAGTAACGATCACCAACACGCGCTAGATCTGGACCAGTACGCTTAGAACCCCATAGGAATGGGTGTTCCCAAACGCTTTCGCCCGCTACAGAGTAGTGACCGTAACGTTCAGTTTCAGAGCGGAAAGGACGAATCATTTGGCTGTGACATACGTTACAACCTTCGCGGATATAAATATCACGACCTTCCATTTCCAGAGCAGAGTAAACGCGTAGGTTTTCTACAGGTTCAGTCGTCTGCTTTTGGAAAATAAGAGGGGTAATTTCTACTAAAGCACCAAAACTGATAGCAATAACGATCAAGATCGCCAGTAGGCCAACGTTCTTCTCTACCAACTCATGGCGATTATTTGAATTTGAGCTCATTCTAAATCTCCTTAAGCCGGTTGAGGGATAGCTTTAAGGCTATCTTTAGGTGCAGAAACAGTTTTGTACGTGTTGTATGCCATTAGGAACATACCAGATAGGAAGATAAAACCACCTAAGAAGCGTACAAAGTAGAACGGGTAAGATGCTTCTACAGATTCAACGAAGCTGTAAGTTAATGTACCGTCAGAGTTAACTGCACGCCACATCAGACCTTGCATCACACCAGAAATCCACATTGCAACAATGTAGAAAACCGTACCAATCGTTGCTAACCAGAAGTGAACATTGATTAGAGATACAGAGTACATACGCTCTTGACCAAATAGTTTAGGAACTAAGTGGTAAACCGAACCGATAGAAACCATCGCAACCCAACCTAGCGCACCAGAGTGAACGTGACCGATAGTCCAGTCCGTGTAGTGAGATAGTGCGTTAACCGTTTTGATTGCCATCATAGGGCCTTCGAAAGTCGACATGCCGTAGAATGATAGAGAAACGATTAGGAAACGTAGGATAGGGTCGTAGCGTAGCTTATGCCACGCACCAGATAGAGTCATAATACCGTTGATCATGCCACCCCAAGATGGAGCAAACAGAACCAAAGACATAACCATACCTAGAGACTGAGTCCAGTCTGGAAGTGCTGTGTAGTGTAGGTGGTGAGGACCAGCCCAAATATACAGAGACACAAGAGCCCAGAAGTGAACAATCGACAAACGGTAAGAGTAAACAGGGCGACCAGCTTGTTTAGGAACGAAGTAATACATCATACCTAGGAAACCAGCTGTCAATAGGAAGCCTACCGCATTGTGTCCGTACCACCATTGCACCATTGCATCGATCGCTCCGGAATAAATCGAGTACGATTTAAACGCAGATACAGGAACAGCCAGGCTGTTAACGATGTGCAACACGGCAACCGTGATGATGAAGGCTCCGAAGAACCAGTTAGCTACATAAATGTGCGATGTCTTACGCTTAATCATGGTTCCGAAGAACACGACCGCATAAGCTACCCACACAAGAGTAATAGCAATATCGATTGGCCATTCAAGTTCTGCGTATTCTTTACCAGAGGTTAAACCTAACGGTAAAGTAATTGCAGCGGACAGGATAATCGCTTGCCAACCCCAAAAGGTAAAGGCTACGAGAGGGCCACCAAAGAGACGCGTCTGACAGGTACGTTGCACAACATAATATGATGTTGCAAACAGCGCACTTGTACCGAACGCAAAAATAACCGCATTAGTATGCAGGGGACGTAAACGACTGTACGTCAGCCACGGCGTATCAAAGTTTAGCTGTGGCCAAACTAATTGAGCGGCAATCAAAACACCAACGCCCATACCGACAATACCCCACAAAATTGTAACGAGGGTAAATTGACGGACGACCGTATAGTTGTAGTTTTGTTCAAGCTGCTTTTCTTGGCTCATTTGCATGCTTCCAATTTCTTATTTACTACACTTTACTTCCAACACGACTCACGTCGTAATGCCACCCAAATTAGAAAAGGAAATTCAGCCTATTCAGAGCTTTATTTCCACTTGCTGATTTTAAAAAAAAGTGGCATTTTCAACGCGACACTATACTTGAATTAACAAATCAATGACAGAGTAGTAACCTTACGCTTGGTCTGGAATTGGATTTTTATTTAAAAACTTTGAACTTTGTAACAAGGAGTAAAGATTATAATGGCGGCACAAAAGCTAACAAAAGGCAGGCTTGTTCAAATTATCGTCATGTTGGTTATTTTAATAGCTGCATTTACTTGGAGAACAGTGACATACGACAATGACGAAACAGTAAACTGTATAATTTCTAAACCTTGCCAAATTACTATTGATAAACATAATGTTTTAATTTCGGGTGATAACCTAGGGTATTCGATCGAAACATCTAAAACTGGTAAATTTATCATTAACTATAATGAGAGTGGAACTCTAGAAGAAAAAGGGGCATCAATTTGGCTGTTACGAACGAACGCTCAGAACTCCTCAATAACGGTTACATTTCCACAACAGATAGCCACATTTTCTGTAAACCTTTCTAAGGAATAACACAGTAACAAATTAGTCTCGCCTCAATTCTTTTGATAGAAATATGTACTAAGTCAGTGAAATAGATTGTATAAAAGTGTTATAAAGAGAGCATTAATAAAATCTTCCGAGATCTATGAAATTTCTATCAAAAGTCTCTTATTCCCTAGACGATAAAATCGCAGTAGATGAGCTGCTCAGTGGGGTGGTAAACCCTGACGATATTGCCTGTCTTATCTGCTACTGTACAGAAGAGTACTCCACACTCGCAGTGCAGAGATATTTCGTAGATGCGCTCCCGAATACGCCAATACATGGCTGCACCACTTGTCACGGTATTATGACCGAAACAGGGTTCCATTCAGGCCCTGTGATTGGGATACTCATCATCTATGATTCCGGAATCAATGCCTACGGTACTGGCATCAGTCACTTTGGCGATTCCATAGAACGTAGTACGTTCAGCGCCATCGATAAAGCATTAAAGAACGCCAACCGAGAAGGTGAAATACCCGATCTTATCTTGCTCCATTCCACCCCAGGAAATGAAGAGAAGGTGATGGCGGCCATCGATAACAAATTTGGCACAGAGGTGCCGATTATTGGTGGAAGCGCAGCAGACAATCAAGTGTCTGGAAATTGGAGTATCTTTACCGAAGAAGCTCTTGCTATTAATGGCGTCTCTTTAACGGTGTTTTTTGCGTCACAATCCATCTATTCATCTTTTAGCGCCGGTCATACACCCACCCAGTATTCAGGCACCGTCACCAAAGTAAGAAATCGAATATTGTTAGAGATCGACCATAGGCCTGCGACCACCGTTTATAATGAATGGACTGATTTTCATTTAGGTGGCAGTGATGATGGGTATATTTTTGAAAAGTCGACAGTTTATCCATTAGGCCGAAAGGTCGGCTCTTCTTACGACTACCCATATTTCAAGTTATCGCATTCGATCAGAGAAACTGAGTGTAACGGTATCGAGTTGTTCACTGATATAAATGAAGGTGACACCATCTATTTGATGCAAGGCTCTAAGCAACAACTTATAAGTCGTGCCGCTAACATCATTCATTCGTCTTACTATAATGATATGGATCTTGAAGAAAAATTAGGGGCGATCAACATATTCTGTGCAGGACCAATGCTGCACCTAAAACAAGATATGGATGAGGTTTGTGACCAAATCAATCACGCACTTGGTGGGCTTCCATACATATGTCCATTTACGTTTGGTGAGCAAGGCAGACTCTCTGGTGGTGAGAATGCGCACGGAAATTTGATGGTATCTTCTGCAACGTTTTATAGGCTGAAAAAGTAATGGATACTGAAGACCAAGAAGCGCTGCAAGAAGCTCGTATTGAACTGCAAAAACTAAAGGTCCGTGAACGTAAATTAGCTGAAGAGAATAGGGTGATCCTATCGACTATCTCTGCGATCAGTAAGGCGAGTAACATATCTGAAATATTTTCTAGTCTCGAATTTGCACTCAAAAAATACATTAAGTTTGATGATTTTATTGTGGTATCAAGAGTAGGGAATGAAGGTAGTTTCAAAACCCTGTTAACCAATAACAAAGTATTTGAACAAATGAATTGGACAGATTGTGGCAAGCTATCGCGAGTCATTAATGGAGAATGCGCCATTCTTTTTGAACCCAAATCTCTGGGTGAATTCAGCACTTTGCATCCCATTATCCTAGACCAAATTAACTCTGTACTGATTACTGGTATTGATAGCGGACTAACACAATCCGTTATCATCTTTATCCATTCCAATACCAAACACTTTAGTATTGAAACCAAAGCTACTCTAAACCGATTTCGACCGCTGATTGAGCGTGCTGTTTTCGATATTGAAAACAAAGAAAAACTTGAAGCGACAGTCCGAGAACGTACAGCAGAACTCGTAGCAGCAAGAAAAGACGCAGAAAGAGCCAACAAAGCCAAATCTGAATTCTTAGCAATGATGAGTCATGAGTTAAGAACGCCGCTAAACGCTACCATAGGCTTAATCGACACGCTAAAGTCCACACCGCTGAATGATGAACAACAGTCTATATTGTTAAATATGAGTACATCATCTGAACTCCTATTGGCGATCATCAGTGATGTATTGGACTTTTCAAAGATTGAATCTGGATGCTTCTCGTTGGCTCCTCAATGGAGTAACGCAAGAGACACTGTAACTTTTGTTTTGTCTGAACAAAAGAAGATAGCAGACGATAAAGGGTTGTCGTTAACCCTAACTAGCGACATTCCAGAAGGTGAACTACATTACATCGACCCAAGTCGCTTAGCACAGATCCTTTTTAATCTCATTGGTAACGCAATAAAGTTCACTGAACACGGGCATGTACATGTTTCTATTACATACCAGCACAGTTCATTCCGTATTAGCGTAGAAGACACCGGAATTGGCATCAGCTCACAGCAACTTTCGTCGTTATTCAGTCCGTTCGTGCAAGCCGATAGCACAATCACGCGTAGGTTTGGTGGCACCGGCTTAGGTTTAGCAATAACAAAACGACTAGTAGAACTGATGCGCGGGCATATATTGGTCGAGAGTGAGCCAGGAAAAGGCTCGAAATTTGAAGTGCGGTTACCAGTTCTAACGAAAGTTACGAACAATCAAGATCATGCTGCAGAAGATAAATACTCGCAAGTTCCAAGAACCCGTTATTCAGTGTTAGTTGTTGAAGACAACCCAACGAATCAGATGGTGATTAAATTGATCCTTGCGCGTCAAGGCCACGAAGTTTTCATCGCAAGCAACGGTGAAGAAGCCATTGGCTTTGTAGAAAGAGGTAATGATCCGATAGATATTATCTTGATGGATGTGTCGATGCCAGTTATGGACGGAATAACCACAACCAAATACATGAGAGACGCAAACATCAAAACACCAATCGTCGCGCTAACGGCACACACATCAGTAGAAGATAAATTTTCTTGTTTAGATGTCGGTATGAATGATTTCATTACCAAACCTGTAAGAACCAAAGAGATCATTGAAGCAATTGATAGGTTAATGCTTGAAGTCTAATAAACGTATTCTTAATCGAAGATTAGGAAATATGTTTATTAGGTATTTTATGGTAAATAGACTTACTGTTAAATAGAACGTCAGTTTGGTAGTCAAACAAGAGGCAGGGCATCACACAAAGATACCTGCCTTATAAATACTAAACCCAATTTAACATAATATACATAATGCGCACTGTTAGCTTTTA
>NZ_AJZM02000114.1 GCF_000272405.2 Vibrio tasmaniensis 1F-187 | reverse complement strand
TGACGTATTCGTACACTTCCGTGCTATCGCTTCTGAAGGTTTCAAAACTCTGAAAGAAGGCCAAAAGGTTTCTTTCGAAGTTGAAAACGGTCAAAAAGGCCTACAAGCAGCAAACGTTGTTGCTCAATAATTAGCTTTTCGCTAAAAAGAATTTTAAAGCGCTGATTTTTATCGGCGCTTTTTTATGCCTGAAATAAAACTTCCACTGAGTTACTACCTCTTCCACACTCACCCGTATTACCCATTTTTCGGCAGAGTGTTTGAACAAGCTTGGCTAACCCATTATTGACCGCGATTGGTATTACAGCCAACCCTTACCAACAGCCGCCCCCCCCAACCGGACCTCTCCTCTTTGGTCAAATAACACCCTATTTATTATTCGATATAAATATGCAATCGATTTCCATAATGAAAATGAGTTGTTTACCCAATCCTCATCCATTAATTATATAATTTTTAAAGCAAAGATCGGTAAAATCCGCTAATCTTGGTCGCAGTGGCTTAGTTAGTTTGGTATCTGCAGTAAAAATCATGAAAAAAGACGAATTTCAAAAATCCACCGCAAATCTAAAAAAAGCGGTGCCTCTTATGATGAAGAACCGGGTGTCTACTACACCTGCAAATTACGCACTTTGGTACACCTATGTTGACAATGCTATCCCACAGCTGACAAAAGACATGGATGGTATCTTGGAATACTATGGCATTTGTCCTCCAGCCGTTGGTGAGCAGCTTTACAATAATTATGTTGCTAGCAAGTCTGAAACGAATATCAATGACCTCCGCGCCAATTTAGAATTGTTGGTCTCGGAAGTTTCGAATTCGATGAATGACACACTGACCGATACCTCTGCTTTTTCTGAGATGATTGATAAAAGCTTCGAAGATTTAGCCCGCGTTGACAATGAAAGTTTATCGATCGATGAAGTCATGTCTTTAGTTCGTCAGTTAGTTTCTGAATCTCGTCATATTCGTCACTCTACTCAATTTTTAAATTCTCAGTTGAATTCTGCGACATCAGAAATCACTAAGCTAAAGTCTCAGCTAGTCGAAGTGCAGAAAGATGCACTCTTTGACAGCACAACGACACTCTATAACCGTCGCTCTTTCGACCGTGATATAGAAACCTTGTGTGAAGCGAAACAACCTCTGTGTTTAATTCTTCTCGATATCGATCATTTTAAAAACTTCAACGACACTTATGGCCACCTATTTGGTGACATGGTTCTTAAAGGCATTGCGCGCAAATTGAAACAAATGTGCCGTGAAGGTATTGCTGCTTACCGGTTTGGTGGTGAAGAGTTCGCGATAATTGTGCCAAACAAATCATTACGCATTGCACGCCAGCTTGCTGACACCAACCGCCGCTCTCTAGAAAAGCTATCGATTAAAGATCGTCGTAGCGGGCAACAGGTGGGTAGCATCACCGCATCGTTTGGTGTTGCTGAACTTGAACCCGGTGAATCGGCACAATCACTGATCGAACGCGCTGATAAGCTACTTTACGAAGCGAAGTCACTTGGTCGAAATAGAGTGATGCCGCTGTAGTCTGCAATCATCTAAAAAATTTACAGTTAAACGGCGTACTTACTAAACCCTGATTTCTAGGCTCAAGGCTCAAGGCTCAAAAATAGACTCGTAATTGACATCGAAAGCAAAAAGCCCCAATCAATAACCAGTAGGTTAATCGTTGGGGCTTTGTCGTTTATGCATAGTCGTCAGTGTTTAATGCTAAATACATTCAGAGTGTTTAACACTACACTGGCTCTACATCTTTCATAAATACCAAAGATGTAGCTGTGACATTAAAGGGCGTAGCAATAGTTAAGACAGTAATCCTCACCGCTCTTAGCTCGGAACTCTTTGTCTTCGCTGCATGCTTTTGGTTTACCCTTCTCATCACCTTGAACTAGGCTGATCCAGTGACGTATTGCTGTAGTGATTCCTTGACGCTCAGTATTCGTTTGTACCGCTTCCATTGGCGACTGGCCAAACGTGGTGCACGACTCTAACTGAATATCATCGATATCGACCAATTCAATACACCCCGTCCCTTTATGACAACCAAACATCACTTCTAAATGGCTTCCACTGCTATCTCGGAACAAGATTGAGTCTGGGTCACACTTCTCACCCATGTAAGCTACAAACTGCTTAGGATGCTTTAGACCGCTGTGTTGGCCATCTTTGAAATAAGCCATGATATGGCGGTAATCAACTACGTAGCTCGTTACATCTTGATGTGAGCCGTTCTCTAATGGGAACAATCTGTCTAGCAGTTGCTTCGCTTTGAGTTGCTTCTCAGTTTGCTGTTTGGCACTGATAGTCTCCACGGCAAAGACAGCTTCAGCGATAAATGGTTTTGTTTGTTTTTGGATTTCTGTTTTATCGAATGTCAGCATATTCATAGTCTTTCCCTCTTGACTAACCCGGTGAACATTCACCGATTTTTATAGCAAAAATGTGTCCTAGAGCAATTATTCCAAACTAACGCTTAACTTATTTGTCATTTTGTGAATTGCTTAGTTTGTAGACTAGCGCTTTTTTACCTACAATTTCACAACAAAAGTTTTACAATGTGAATTTTACAAATATGGCCTTGTCAAAAAGTTTAGTTCGTCAGTCTCATTTCCTAGGTACGAAAATACGTAACCTAAGAAAACGTAACCATTTAACGATGGAAGATCTGTCTGCGCGTTGTATTAGAATCAACCCAGAATACGCACCTTCCGTTTCTTACCTTTCAATGATTGAACGTGGAAAGCGCGTCCCAAGCATCGATATGCTAGAAGTAATCGCGCAGGTCTTTCAGAAGAACCCAACCTGGTTCCTTGACGACGAATCTGAACAACAAGCCATTGCTCCTGATAAAGGGAATCGTGGTGGGATAAGTGGCATGGCACTCGAGCCTAGCTTTCTTTTCTCCAACGACATCCTGCAAATTGCAATTCCAGAGATGCTATCTCAAACGGGGATCTCAGGCCGCCAGTTTGCACACCTCTTGATTCGAGCACACCAAGAAAGCAATCAGAACCACTTCCCTGACCTTGAGCGCGCAGCGGAAGAAGTTGGCTTAAAACGTCTTAACCTCAGCGTAGAAGACCTTATAGACATCGCTAGAAGCCTAGGAATTAACATCCGTTGGGTAACACGCACACCGAAAGACGTTGTTGATGAACTCGGAATTAATGCCAAACAGCTAGTCACTTCGTTCTTTGAACCTCCTAGCACAATCTTCTTAAACGAAATCCTGAAAGAGTACCCCACTCGTCTGAAATACGATTTATCGGTCTATATTGGCCATTGTATTCTGCATAGCAAAGAAGGCTTAAAGAGTGTGTTGTCGGTCGGCAACAACAACACATGGGACGACAACCAGGTTTCAGGCTCTTCGCAACTTAATTCTCAAGATATTCTTCAAGCATGGCGAGACTTTGAATCTAGCTTCTTTGCTGGCGCACTTCTTTGCCCGAAAGTTCCATTTAGACAGTTGCTTGACCGCACTGGTTACGAAATCGACGTTCACAAAAGAGCGGGGGTTTCCCCCTCTGTTGCTATGCGTCGAATGACGGTAGTATCGCCCTACCCTCACTGGCACTACTTTGATGCTTATGGGCCAGGGAAACTCAAGGCGGTGTACCGCGGGAACGGGATTCCACTGCCTTGGGGAAATATGAGAACTGTTGCCGATCCATGTCAACATTGGGCTGTGTTCCGTCGATTGTCAGAACCTCGCGCAGGGAGTTCGGCTCAAATATCTATTTTAAATGTGGGTGATGAACCAAGAATCTACTGCTGTGAATCCATCAATATGACGGACCCTGCAGGTAACAATCGCGTATTGTGTGCTGGCATAGACCTTAACCCTGCAATTGATGCACAAGGCGGTAATTCAAGAGACATTGCAGAGCAACTTAAAGCATCATGCGTTAACAATGGTGGCTCTGTGGTAATCCCGCGTAACATCAAGAAAGATCTCACGACAATAGCCAAGATTCTAAATATAAATTGGATTGAACGTGGGATTGAGACAGAGGCTAGGCTTATCTGCTCCCGAGGTGGAGAATGCCCGCGCCAACCAAGCTGTTACTCAAAGTGTGGTGAGTGTTAGCGCAAGAATGGTATGAGCATGATTAGTAAATTGTCGTGCTCTGCTTGTTTTTCTTGAGCTAACTGCACTTAATAATAAGTGTAGTAATAACAATTAATAAAAAGTAATACCAACAAGTAGAACTCAAAATTCAGGCAAAAAAAAACCAATCACAAAAGGGTGATTGGTCATATATTTTGTGTGAACAATATGGGTTCACTAACAACGTCAGTTGGCTAGGTGACCCTCGGCTTAAGAAGGGTCACTATTACTAATGCACTATGCGTGCCAACTTTAAACATACGTATTTACTACGCATCTGAACACGTATTCGCCATAAATGCCTGTTTGTTTTGCAAACTGAAATTGCAAATTGCAAAACCCAACAAATCGCTAGTGATTATGTTGTTATTAATAGATCATTAAAGATTAATTTCTCTTCCTATAAATACCTACTTTTCAATAAATTCGATAGCTTCAACTCTGAAGAAACCTCTTCTTGTTTGCTTAGGGCGTGTTGATCTTTCGAGC
>NZ_AJZM02000113.1 GCF_000272405.2 Vibrio tasmaniensis 1F-187 | reverse complement strand
GCCGTGATTACTCCGCCGACTATCGCCGCGATTGCAACTTCTATTGCCCCTTGCTCAAACAAAACTATTTGAGCAATTGCACCGGTCGCAGCCCCCGTAGTGAAGCCAATGACATCTGGAGAACCAAGAGCATTTCTTGATACCGATTGAAATACCGCACCAGAAATGCCTAACGCAGCCCCAACAAAGACCGCAGTAAGAACCTTAGGTAGTCTTATGTTAAGAATTATTCGATCTTTTACGCCCCCCTCTCCAACCCCAAGAATGATATCGGCCACTTGAGGCAACGAGATATTAAACTTACCCAATGTCATGGAATAAGTTGCAATAGCGCAAACTGATATCAACAAAATCAAAGCGACAAGTATATGAGACGGTTGATAACAGAAAGAAAACTGACCGAAGCGTACAACACTTCCCGAGCCAGAATTTTGAAGAGTGTAAGGCTCAATCATCATAGGGGAGATATCTTCCAACGTTTCACTAAGAATACAAAGAATGGCCCGCCGATTAGAGCAATCATAATGCCTACACTGATCTCATTGGGATACCCGACGATCCGGCCTAGTACATCGGCGACAACCGCCAGAATGGATGCAATCAGTAAAGAGAAAGGCATCAACCATTTATGATCCGGCCCCGCCGCCATCCTTGCAATATGAGGGGCAGTAAGACCAACAAAGCTGATAGGACCAGCCGCCGCAGTAGAGGTCCCCGCTAAAACCACAATAGCAATAGAAGCAAAACACCATATTTTGATCGGGTTAACACCTAAGGCGTGACCAATATCGTCCCCTAACGAGACAGTATCTAAGGCTTTACTTAATGAAAATGCGATTACTAATCCAATGGCTATTAACATGGCAGCCGGGATCAAGACATCGTAACCTCGCCCTTGAAATGACCCCACAGCCCAATGTCTATATTGTTCAAACACCATTTCATTGCTGTTTATTGTGATCATATGAGTCAGTGCAAGCAACACAACCGACAAAGCAGTTCCCGCCAATACAACTCTTACAGGGTTAACCCCTTTATTGACCCCAGCAAGTGCAAAAACACCCGCTCCGGAAACAGCCGCCCCAAGTAAACCAAACCACATCACATAGGCCATATCATGGATGCCCAGAAAGGCTATCGCTGAGACTATGGCAACTGTCGCCCCCGCATTGACACCGAGTATCCCAGGGTCTGCTAATGGGTTACGAGTTAAGCTTTGCATGATAACGCCAGCAACACCAAGCGCACCGCCAACAACTAAAGCTAACAAGGTGCGTGGAATTCGAAGGTGGACAACCAATAGATGATCACTGTTGGTTGGATCAAAAGAAAAAATCGCATCCAAAGTCACTACCGGCGATATGTAATGCGTGCCGATAAAAAGGCTAAAACACGAGGCAAAAAATAACAACACGACTCCCGCCATCAGCCATCGTCGTCGTTGTCCATTTCTTATCTGTTCAAATGCTTCTGCAGGACCAGCAATACTTGTCATTACGGACATCCTTTACCCATTGGCATTAGCCATTAACCTGCATTTGTATCTCGTTCAAAAAGCTGAACAATGTCGTTAACGATTTCAGTGGCACTATACATATCGATACGAAATGAATTCTCACCTAGGCCAAAGACTTGTTTATTCTGGACGGACGGAAGGTTGATCAAGATTGGGTCATGCATGAATCGATTAGCGCTGTCGTCGCTCGCTTCTAGCAAAAATGTCGTATCGGCTTTAAGTTGAGTCAGCAGTTCAAAGTGGACGCGCATAAAATCTGATAAAGGCACGGTGTTGTCATGCCATTGACGATTTTGCACTTCCATTTTAAAACCAAGATCAGTGAGCAAGTCCGCATGAACGCCATCCTCTAAAGCGATAGCATTGGTAGCTCCAGGTCCAAAATACGCCACAATATTGGTTTCGCCTTCTGGTATCTGTAGCTTGTTTTTACTCTGGTTAACGAACAACTCAAACTGGCCAATTTTTTGTTGGGCTTGTTCTTCTAACCCTGTCGCCTGTCCAAGCCTCAAAGCCAAGTCTTGCCATGATTGTGCGGTGTAATCCAAAATAATGGTTGGTGCTATTTGCTTAAATTCAGCGATTTGATCTCTCGCCGAATCACCACCGCGCCATGCTACAACAATCAAATCAGGTTCATAGATATAGGCAGACTCTAAATCAACGCTGCCGGCAGGCCATGCCTTTTCCACGCTTCTCTGTTCAGCAATATCTGCCCATTGACTAAAAAACTTCCCTTCATAAGTGAGTGCTGTTGCGGCTAAAGGAGCATCAATAGCCAGTAGCGTCCCACTAATCGTCACCGAGGTAGAAAGGATTCGAGTCGGTTTAGATGGGATCACTGTCTGTGAGCCATCCGCATTAACGAAAGTCTTGGGGTAAGTATTTTGAGATGTCATTTCGGTTTCTGCGAAAACAGAAGCCGAAGCTGAAATCAAAAAAACAACAATGATTTTAAAAATTATATTGATTCTCATTTACTATTTACACTTCATTTAGTTTGCGTTTAGTGAATTAAATGGTCTTACTACTGGGAGTTTGAGTCTGAATAACTTTTCTGAATTAAGCCATTAAGCCATTAAGCC
>NZ_AJZM02000112.1 GCF_000272405.2 Vibrio tasmaniensis 1F-187 | reverse complement strand
AATTTAATTACGCAACAAAGCCCAAAATATCGTGTGCAGACGCATCACAAGTAGGACAAACATATTTTTTTGCTAAAGGTAAGATTAATTCACTGATTGCCTTCGAATCACTGATTTCTGCACTTCTGATATTTACACTTATTGTTTCTCCTGATTGCTAAGCGGCGTTTGTATTCTATGATCACATAATGCAGCCTTTCTTTTTACGCTTCAACAATAAATCAATAGGTTAGTGATAAAGATAATGGGGCGGTTTTCTGTGTGGCATAACTTTGACAGCTACCGAATTTGGATAACTTTTCGTAGGGCAAAACGCACGCCCCTAAATTGTGTAGAGCATTTGCTCTAACGAACTTTGGGGCAAAAACTATTTAGATCAAATACTCTAAGCTGGTTTTGGACATTTCTGAGTTACGATGAATAGATCGCTCTGATTTTTCGCATAACTTCTAGTATCGCAACCATGCGGTCAGCTTGTAAATTACAGGCCAAATTAGCTAATCCACTACAATGCGAGTAAGCTTTAAAAAGTAGCGATTATCGCCGTAGTCGTTTGTAATATGTCCATTTCTTACGAAACTGTCGCAATCCAGTCCTCACCTTCCTTCCTGACAGTTGCATTCCTTAAAACTGGATCAATTCCAGCAATTTTCGAACGCCCATTAGAGCCATGGCCACCATGAATCATATTAAAGACCTGATAGCTATAACCTTCTTTTTCAACTAAGTCTATATGCTTAAGAGCTTGGCCATACCCTAAAGCTTCTCGTTCTTCACCCTTCCAGCTCTCACAAAGAATTACAACATTATTTGCATCAATATACGCAGTATTCCAAGCACCAAAAGCAATAGATTTTTCCTCGTGATTAACGAAAGACCAAGACCATAGCCAGTTCGCACATGTGAAACCTTCATCTTCCATAAATTGTTTACGTTTAACGTCACTTTCAGGAACCAATTTTTTATACAATACAGTATCTTGATATTGCGAGTAGTTTATGATGTGAGACATTAAATTTCGACCTTGCTCATCGCCTTGATTTTCAGCGTTAACATACAAGACTTGCAATTTATCTGATGAATACTCTCCATCAGAAATACGCTTTAACATTTTATTAAATAACTCAGGTTTCATTATTCACCTTTTATTGGGCTGATTTCTTGTAAAACATTCGAAGTTCTTAAAAAGTAGTCAATTGGTGCTTGTTCGATTTGGTCATATAACGCTAAGCTAAGTGGTAAACAAACCTGCCAACCAACTCTATTACCCACCTTAAACACACAACTCAAACAAAGCAAAAATGCCCAGCGTTTGTTAGTCCATCTTAAGCGTTTGTTTATTTTTTAGAATATTGTATAAGCCAAATTTGTTTGCTTAATAGGTTCTGTAACGATACAACTTCGAATCAATTCAACATTAAAGGATTCTGAATACTCTTTAATCGTATTCATAAGAGCATTATTATCAATGACTGGATGAATACCTAAAGTCCACATACTTCTTAAGTCATCATGCGAGCCTTTAACCAATGAAACTTTGCATGTATCTTCCATCATGCCTCTGATACATGAACTAACATTAGTATTTTGCTTTATTTCGAGGGCAATATACTGCCCTAACACTGAGCGTTTCTTACGAAAAACAAAATCAATAGCCATATATTCACGATGATTAGCCTTCCGACGGTCTATCGAATACTGAAACTCTCGATCCCACCACGCGATATCTTCGCTTTTTTGTGATTCCAGAAAAACTGAAAACTCTACTTGAAACCAAATTTCCCACCCCGTAATCGGCTTTTCTTCTATTAGCTTCAAACGTTTTTGAATGTGAGTTTGTCTAAAAAACTTATTAGCTAAACTAGCAACAAAATCAAAATCTCTATTCGTCATATAAATATACTACCAAATCAAAATAAAAAACTAATGCTTTTAAAACGGAATTTTTTCGTGTTTGCATTCCGTCTATGTTGCTGCGATTTATTATGAAACTCAACCAGTATCCATTTGTTGTGTGAATTGAAGATACATTTCATAAGGAAAATACCGAAACTTTCCGTATAAATTCCCAGAACATGGATTAGAAACTGTTGGTCTACCTGAGCACGCGCCTTTAGTGAAGAGCTTCTACTCTAAACGATTTTGGGGCAAAAACGTGTTTCAGATGATTGGTTTAAAGGTGTGATTGGTTTAAAGGTTCATGCTGGCTGCTATATGCTTGCATGTAGAGTCAGTATGAAGCCGACAGAGC
>NZ_AJZM02000111.1 GCF_000272405.2 Vibrio tasmaniensis 1F-187 | reverse complement strand
CTCTACCGACTGAGCTATCCGGGCTACGAGGTGTATTAAACGTGTTTTCGCGTTCTGGGTCAACATTAAATTGCAAAAAAAGTATTGTTTGATGTTTTTCTATACTTAGTGGGTTGTTTTTGTTCGTTTGGGTAGAAAAACCTAGGTCTAGCATGCCTTAAAAGATGGCAAAACTACGGTTAACTGCTTTGAATGAGCGCTGAAATAAAAAAAGCACGTATGAAAACGTGCTTTTATATTAAAGGTTTTTCTCGAGAGTTTAGTGTTTTACTTCAAACCTATTTACCCAAGTCTCTAATTCGTTAGAAAGAGAAGCTAAAGTTTGAGTACTGTTATGGCTTTCCGTTACGACATCGCTCAGTTGGTTGCCACTTTCTTCAATCATATTGATACGCTTCGATATATCATCGCTTACCTGGGTCTGTTCAGCGGCTGCTGTTGCGATTTGATGGCTCATTGATGATATAGACTCTAATGCAATCACAATCTGTTGTAGCGCTTCAGAGGCATTCTGAGACTCTGCTACAGTACTTTCACTCGTTGCCGCACACACATTCATTGTTTGAATGGCGTTACGGGAACCTTCTTGAAGATTATTGATCATTAACTGAATCTCTTTGGTGCTCGATTGCGTTCGACCAGCAAGATTACGTACCTCATCCGCCACTACTGCAAATCCACGACCTTGTTCACCCGCTCGCGCAGCCTCAATAGCAGCGTTAAGTGCTAACAGGTTAGTTTGCTCTGCAATATCGCCTATAACGTCCAATACCTTAACAATATTGTTTACGTCGTTGTCTAGGTTAGCAACAGCTTCACTGGCTGTACCTAATTGTCCTGCTAGGCCTTGAATATTATCTACTGTGTTGTGGATTAGGAGCTGAGTATGTTGGCTTTGTTTGTCTGCCTCGTCGGTGTTACGAGCTGTATCGCCAGCTGAATCGGCAACATTATTTGCTGAAGACGCCATCTCAGTCATTGCTGTTGCGATCATTTCAGTTGATTGTTGCTGAGTTTCAGTAAGTTGAGCGATAGAACCTGCACGATCTTCCACGCACTGTAATTCGCCTCTTAACGCTAGCATTGAAGAGTTGAGGTTTGATACTAACTCTGCCAGTGATTGACTCATTTGTTGTACAGCGTGATAGATACTGCCTTGCTCAGCTTGAGTCTCAAACGATGTTTGAATTTTTCCTTCTGCGACAGCTTGTACTGCTTCTCTTACGTCTTTGGGTTCACCGCCAAGTAGCGATAGCATACGTTTAATTGAGATAATCAAGCTTGAAAGAATGACACCAGCAATAGCCAAACATAAAATCAGTTGCCATTGTGCTGTTGACCAAAACCTTGCGTTGACTTCATTGAAGCCGATACCTGTACCTACAACCCAACCCCAATGAGGTGTTTTTTCTGCGATGGACAGTTTTTCTTCAATGCTTCCGTCGGGGAGTTTTTGTGTCCAGGTGTATTCGACTATTTGTCCTGTTCTATTGCCAAGTGCTCGCTGAATAAGTTGGCCAACGCTATTTCCATCGCCATCTTTAAAATCATTAAAGCTGGTTCCGTGTAGTTGCGGATCTAAAGGTGTTGCGACAAAAGTCATATCTTCATCAGCAACATATACATATTCATTGTCTTTATAGATATTGTTGCGCAGTAGGCGAGTGGCAAGCTGTTTGGCTTGTTGTTCTTCTAGAGTGCCATCAATAGCCATTTTTTCGACTTCAGTAAGAATGCTGTATGCACTTTTAAATAGCTCTGTCACGCGAGCTTTGTTGTCTATGTTGCTAGCAACTCTTAAGGTCCATAAACCTGTAGCCGTAAGTGCGAGCAAGGCAATCAAAATGATGCCTGATAATAAATAAGCTTGCGTTTTTAATTTCATATTTCCCCGTGCAGCGATCTAATAATAAGTATGGTGTATCATTCACGAATCTTAAGCTAAGTCGTGTAGTGCAGGTATCAGAAAGGTATCAAAACATGATGAAGATTAAATTTACGAAGAAAAAAAAGTCCCCAGAAGAACATTTTTCGCTGTCAAATGAATAAACAGAGGCAAGAGCAATTACTCTATTAAGGGTGGCGGACGTAGTCCATTTACTCGAAGATCAAGATTTAATGTTGAACTGATGTGTTATTGAATGGTGTTAACTTTTATTCAAACGAAAAAAAGCCAAGTCTCTCGACTTGGCTTTCTTGAATGTGGCTCCCCTTGCAAGACTTGAAC
>NZ_AJZM02000110.1 GCF_000272405.2 Vibrio tasmaniensis 1F-187 | reverse complement strand
CGGCAGTACAACCGCCACCAGCATCGCGACTAAGTAAATCGACCAATATTGAGGTTGAATCGATAAGATACCCGGTAAGCCACCAACACCGATACCATTCGCCATCACACCCGCGCTACCACAGATTGCAGCCGCTGCGGCACTGCCGATCATTGCGCTCAGCATTGGGAATTTGTATTTAAGGTTGATGCCGTACATCGCTGGTTCCGTCACACCTAAGTACGCAGAGATTGCCGCAGGTACCGAGATGTCTCGTTCGCCTTCGCGCTTACTCAAAATGATGATGCCGACAACCGCTGAAGCTTGTGCAATGTTTGATAGCGCAATCAAAGGCCAGATTGGTGTGCCACCTAAGTCTTGCATCAGTTGTAGATCCACAGCGTTGGTTGTGTGGTGAATACCTGTAATAACCAAAGGTGCATATAGGAAGCCAAAGACCACTGAACCAAGAATCGCGAAGTCACCTGTCATTGCCACTTTGGCAGCGAATGCCACACCATCACCCAACATACGACCGAATGGACCAATAAAGGCGTGAGCCAAAATCACAGACAAGATGATCGAGACAAATGGCACGACAACAAGATACAGATAAGAAGGAACAATGCGCTTAAGGTTGGTCTCAATGAAGGCCAGAGCCACACCTGCTAACATCGCAGGGATCACCTGAGCTTGATAACCGACTTTCTCAATCACGAACAAACCAAAGTCCCACACCTCAGGTACCGATTTACCTATCATGTAAGCGTTCATCAATTGTGGGGAAACCAAGGTCACACCGAGCGTGATGCCCAAAATAGGGGTTCCACCAAGCTTCTTAACCGTTGCCCAACACACACCAACTGGTAGGAAGAAGAAAATCGCTTCGCCAATCAACCATAAGAAAGAATGAACGGTTGCCCAGAACTGGCTGATCTCAACCAAGGTTTTGCCGTCGAACATGCGAATGTCGCCAATCACATTACGGAAACCAAGAATCAAACCACCCGTAATAATGGCAGGTAGCAGTGGTACGAAAATTTCGGCTAAATGGGAGATACCACGCTCAAGGAAATTCATGTTTTGACGAGCAGCCAACTTCGCCTCATCTTTTGATGATGCATCTTTACCCGTTTGCTCAATCAGAAGTGCGTACACCTCATCAACCTCGGTGCCAATAACCACTTGGAATTGACCTGCGTTAGTAAAGCAGCCTTTTACCAGCTTAAGTTTCTCTAATTCTGCTTTGTTCGCTTTTTCTGTATCATTCAATACAAAACGCAGTCGAGTCAGACAATGGCTGACACTCGCAATATTCTCTTTGCCACCGACTAACTCGATAAGACGCGCAACGTCTTGCTTCGCTATCTTACTCATACTACCCCACCCTGGTTTCATTCAATTACTCACCTAAACCATGCAGCGATAACCACTCGGATTTAGATTGATGGGAACATTCCCATTTACCGTTATTATAATGCCCACATGAATGATAAATTAAAATGGGAACAGTCCCATTAATTGAAAGAGATCACACTCTAATTTTAATCTAAGCGGTTCAATTTCGCTTGATTGAGTGGATTATAGAATAGGTGATTGAGTGTGATGAGAGATCTCTGCATTGCCTAAAAGCTGAGAGATCAATAGATTAGCGGCCAATTTACCCGCAGATTGATACCCAGGGTCAATACTAAATACTCGCGGAAACAAGAAAGAGAGAAGATCATTGCCACCAACACCGGTCACCACCACATCTTCACGTTGTAGTTCTTGCAGACGTTTGATTACACCAAGAGCCAATGTGTCGCTAGCACAAACAAGTGCTTGAGTGGTAGGAGTCAGTACCTCATCCACCAGCTGATACGCACTTTCATGATGAAGTTGGCCAGTACGATAATTGGCAATCACTCCAGCGCTTTCACACCACTCGAGATAGGCCTTAAGACGCAGTTCACCTGTTGATTTATCGCTAGGATCGACGCCAATGAAACCAACCTCAGAGATTCCCTGCTCTGCTAGATGCGTTAACGCACTATTGATCACCTGTTGGTTATCATAGTTAATCGACGTCACGTTCTCGGTATCCAGAGCAATCACCACCGCTTTGTGTTCCCAAGCTTCAATGGCAGGAATATCACAGTCAGTAAAGCCAAACACAATGATGCCATCTACATTGCGACGCTTGAGAACCTGCAGATGCTCATTGGCTTTTTCTCTATCAAGCTGACTTTCCATGATCACGACATCGTAATCCGCTCGATACAATTCGGCCAGCATCGTACTTACCGCTTTGTTTTCAGAGGGGGAATCCAGACGAGAGATGATGACACCGATGACTTTTTGACTGCCACCACGCATCGACTGCGCAGACTTCGAAGGCGTGTACCCAGATTCTTGAATGACTCTTTCCACCCTTTCACGGGTTTCAGGTTTTACTTTGGGATCATTGGTCAGAACACGAGATACGGTAGACTTACCAACACCGGACAGCTTAGCAATATCGAGAATAGTGAGTTTTTTGCTCATAAAAAGTCTGACGTTAAAGGGAAGAGAAAGAAAAAGTGAGGGCGAACTCCCTCACTTAACTGTTTGTAAATCCTAGTAGATAACTATGACCTACTTTCGGCAGTTTTTATAGATAACACGACCAAGTTCTAGACGTGCATTGTCACCTTTAGTTCGTAAAGTTACGCTATTGATCAGTTCAGAGGTTCCATCATCTAAGATGTACTTCGTTCCTGAGCCTGCCGCTATTTGAGTGAGGCGATATTCATTCTCGGGTAAACGTAATACCGCTTTTTCATCACCAAGGTAAGCGACCTTAAATGAAGCGTCAGACTCACATTGATAAGTCACGAATTGATCGTCCGATACTGCGCTCTCAGTCTCAGGAGCTGCTGATTTAGAGCATCCGAATAACGCTACCGTACATAGAGATGCTATCAACAATGCTTTCATACTGCGTTCCTCATCTTTATATAGTGAATAACACTTATATCTAAGTGAAAGAGACTTAGTCTCTTAGCCTTTTAAGAATGCTGGTACATCTTTAATACTGTCAAGCACGACACTTGCAAGCGCTTCACCTTTTTCAGTGATTGGCTTACCGGTTCTTACCAGTACTTTAGTGCCAACACCCGCCGCTTCTGCAGCCATCATGTCTTCAGCTTTATCGCCGATCATGACCGAGTTAGCCATATCAATCTTCAGAAAGTCACGCGCAGAAATGAACATGCCTGGCTTTGGCTTACGACATTCACAATCTTGTTTGTAGTCACCAACACCGTGCTCAGCGTGGTGCGGGCAGTAATAAATACCATCTAGCTCAACGCCGTTATCAACAAAGTTCCAATCCATCCACTGCGTTAGAGAAAGAAAACGGTCTTCACTAAACATGCCGCGAGCAATACCAGATTGGTTGGTCACTAACACCAATAAATAACCCATATCTTTAAACGCTTTCGCCGCTTCAAACACACCATCGATGTATTCAAAGTCATGTTCATCATGTACGTAGCCGTGATCAACGTTAATCACACCATCACGATCTAAAAAAACAGCAGGTTTAGACAAAATTCAGTTCTCTATCAACTCTCTATTAATCATTAATTATTACACGCTTTATTTGCTTCATCACTATCTATTTAGTTTTGCGTTCGTTAACGATTTGTTTCTAGTTTAACTTCGCAACTCGCGTTTAGCCGTCTAGACGTAAAAATATCTATTGACTTAGATCATAGAACACCATAGCATCATCTGTAAATCGAGTGAGTCATCAATATATTATTCTGTTCTACCTGCACGGGTTTCTCTATGATTAAAGTGAATCAAGTCAATAAGGTTTTTTATCAAGGCACTAAAGAAATCAATGCCTTAATTGATATCAACCTCCACATTCCTCAAGGTCAAATCTTTGGAGTCATCGGCTCTTCAGGTGCAGGCAAAAGTACCCTTATTCGTTGTGTAAACATGTTGGAAGCTCCAACGTCAGGTGAAGTGATTGTTGACGGTATCGACCTGACAAAACTCAGCAAATCAGAACTTAGCGAAGCACGCCGTAACATCGGCATGATATTCCAACACTTCAATCTGCTGTCTTCTCGTACTGTATTTAACAACGTAGCACTGCCTTTAGAGCTTGCTGGTAGAGATAAAGCTGCGATTGAAGCGAAAGTGAGTGAACTACTTGAGCTTGTCGGCCTATCGGATAAGCGTGATACCTACCCTGCGAACTTAAGTGGTGGTCAAAAGCAGCGTGTCGCGATTGCTCGTGCGCTAGCTTCAGACCCGAAAGTACTACTGTGTGATGAAGCGACCAGTGCTCTGGATCCAGCAACGACTCAATCTATTCTTGAGCTGCTACGTGAAATCAACCGCAAGCTACACATCACGATCCTACTTATTACGCACGAGATGGACGTAGTTAAGAGCATTTGTCACGAAGTCGCGATCATTGGCGGTGGCGAGCTAGTAGAGAAAGGTACAGTTGGCGACATATTCGCACACCCTAAGACAGAGCTAGCACATCAGTTTATTCGCTCAACGCTAGACCTATCTATCCCTGAAGATTATCAAGCGCGTTTGCAAGAAACTCGTGTTAACAGTAGCTACCCATTAGTACGTCTTGAGTTTACTGGTGCAACGGTTGATGCTCCGCTGATGACGCAAATTGCTCGTAAATTCAATATCGATGTCAGCATCTTAAGCTCTGACCTCGATTACGCCGGCGGCGTGAAGTTCGGCATGATGGTCGCTGAGCTGTTCGGTAACGAAGCCGATGATAATGCTGCTATCCAATTCCTACGCGACAACAATGTAAAAGTAGAGGTGCTTGGTTATGTCCTTTAGTTTCAACGAGATTGCTGACTGGATCAGCCTTAACGGCAACCTTCTATTGGAAGCAACAGGCGAGACACTTTACATGGTTGCTGTTGCTGGCATCGTTGGTTTCGCTGTCGGTATTCCATTAGGCGTTATTCTACACACGACTAAAAAAGGTGGCCTGTTAGAGAACACCAAGCTAAACAAAATTCTTGGTGCGGTTGTGAACGTGGGCCGTTCTGTGCCTTTCTTAGTACTGATGGTAGCGATCATCCCTCTCACTAAGATGCTGATTGGTACCTTCATCGGTACAACCGCAGCGATTGTTCCGCTGACGATTGGTGCTATCCCATTCGTAGCTCGACTTATCGAGAGTGCACTACTTGAAGTACCAACAGGTCTAGTGGAAGCAGCTCAGTCAATGGGCGCAACACCAACACAAATCATCAATAAGGTTCTGCTTCCTGAAGCACTGCCTACTATCATCAACTCAGTGACGATTACGCTAGTGACTCTTGTGAGTTACTCGGCAATGGCCGGAACTGTGGGTGGTGGTGGCCTAGGTGATGTCGCGATTCGTTACGGATTTCACCGCTACGATGTGACCATTATGGCAGTGACAGTCGTCATGTTGATTGTGCTAGTACAAATTATTCAATCAATCGGTGATTCATTAGTTCGCCGCGTTGACCACAGATAACGACTTACAGACCAAAATCAAAGTCGTATGAACCAAATTAAATAGATTTATTAAAAGGAGATTATTATGAAATTTAACCTTAAAGGTTTACTTACTATTGCAGCAGCAGCTTCAGCGCTAGTACTAGCAGGTTGTGGTGATAAAGAAGTCGATACTTCTAAGATCAAAGTTGGCGTAATGGCAGGTGCAGAAGCACAAGTTGCTGAAGTAGCAGCTAAAGTCGCGAAAGAGCAATACGGCCTGGATGTTGAACTGGTCACTTTTACGGATTATGTAACACCTAACGCAGCGCTAGATGATGGTTCTATCGACATCAATGCATTCCAACACACGCCGTACCTAGATCAGCAAGTTGCTGACCGTGGTTACAAGCTAACGGTTGCAGGTAACACTTTTGTTTACCCTATTGCAGGTTACTCTAAAGAAGTTAAATCGGTAGACGAAATCCAAGATGGTGCTCGTATCGCTGTACCAAACGATCCAACAAACCTAGGTCGTTCTCTACTGCTTCTTGAGCAGCAAGGTTTACTTGAACTTCGTGAAGGTGCAGGTCTTCTAGCTACCGTTCGTGACATCGTTGGTAACCCTAAGAACCTAACGATTGTTGAACTAGACGCAGCTCAACTGCCACGTTCTCTTGATGATGTAACTTTATCTATCATCAACACTACTTACGCGAGCTCTATCAACCTGACTCCACAAAAAGACGGCGTATTCGTTGAAGACAAAGATTCTCCATACGTGAACCTAATCGTTTCTCGTGAAGACAACCTAAATGCAGAAAACGTACAAAACTTCGTTAAAGCATATCAAACTGAAGAAGTGTACAACGCAGCTTCTGACATCTTCCAAGGTGGCGTAGTTAAAGGTTGGTAATCAGCTTAAATAGACACTTATAGATACCGAAAGGGGCTGACTCAATGTCAGCCCCTTTTTTAATGATGAAAGTTTGCTAGAAAGTAAAGCTTCTCAGGGTGAATCAAACGAAGTCGATTACTTGAGGTGATCCCAAGAAATGTTGGATACCAGACGGCAATCATCACACTTGAAATAGAAAATATCGTGGATTGGTGCATCAAGCAGCCATTCACCACCACATTGTGGGCATTTTCGCTCTTTTTCATCTTTCAGGCTGATCCCACCGACACGATATAAGTAGTAGTAAGTTGGAATCTTAGTCAGAAATTCAATGCGCCCTCTTAGACCCCAACCGCGTTTAAACAGCACACTCTTAGTATCACTGATCTCGGTTAGCGTTGCATGTTCAGCACGGCAACCACCACCCATTTGCACTTCATCACAGGCTTGCCATTCGGTCTGCCATTTCAGTACGGCTTTATGATCGCCATTAAATGTCGGCGGGTTACGATATAGTGGAATAGGCAACAAGCTGTCGCCACTGCGCAGCGGTGAACAGGTATGCACGAACGTCGTGTACAACACTTGCCAGCTCGGCGCTTCATCTTCGGCTACTTCTTCGGAGTTAAGATCTCGGCCAAGCAGACGCATCTTAGGCGCTAATAAACTCGCCGCAGATAAGCGCTCGAAACAGACTTTGACGAAGTCTGAATGATTACGTGGGTGTAAGCTATCTTGCTCCGGACACACAACGCGAACATAGAATTCACCGTCACCCATCACGATTGGAAACTCACGACCTAACACTTGTCCGTTATAACGAAGAGCATCCATTAAGCCATTAACCGCCTTATCGACAGCGCTTACCGTTGTGTTATCAAAACACTCAAATTGAAGTTCTAGTACGTACATCTATTTATACCGCTGGTTGTAGCTTTTCTAAAAATTCTGCCAATGTCTCGGCTAGTACATCACGATTTTTGGTGCCTAAGCGCTCTAGGATTACGTTACCCGTTAGGTTACAGATAGAGATAACATCCAGTTCAGCATCAGTCGCGGCAATGAAAACCGTTGGTTTTAGCTTCAAACGACGCTGAGTCACTAGGTGACCTAAGATGTTTTCTTGTAGGCATTCGAAATCGTCATCACTCCAAATCTGTAACAAAGTCAGTTCGTTACCATCAAAAGTCGCGTTCATATCCGCACTAAATTGTGCGCCGTAGAAAGTCTTAACGTCTTCATGCAGAGTCAGTTCAATACCCGTTTCAACATTGGTGAAATCTGCGAATTGCTCACGTGGATAGTGTTTCCACAACACGGCATCACCACTCTTTTCTTCTACGCATGGCGATACAATGTCCACCAACTCCTCATTACGAGGTAAGCTTTGGTGTTGCTGCTGCCACGCGTCAACGTATCGCTGACTGAAAGAAAGTAGTGCGTCTTGAGCGCGTTGAGTCATGAAAATCTCCTAAACACAAAATAATAAATAGAATCCGAGCCCTTTCCGTGCCGATTAAGCGATGACTTAATGACAGGGTAATGGGGATTCAGTAAAATCGACCCCATTCTAATCGAATTTGAAACGAAAGTATGAGCAAATATTCTGACGCAAAAGAGCTAGCGGGTTTAACCCTAGGCCAAAAAACTGAGTACTCTAACCAATACGATGCAAGTTTATTGCAACCAGTACCTCGTAGCCTTAATCGTAATGATCTTGCGCTAAACGGAGAGTTACCTTTTGTTGGTCATGATATTTGGACGATGTACGAGCTTTCGTGGCTAAACACCAATGGCTTACCACAAGTGGCTGTTGGTGAAGTGTTCATTCCGGCAACTAGCCAAAATTTGATTGAGTCAAAATCTTTCAAGCTGTACCTAAACAGCTACAACCAAACTCAGTTTGAAAACTGGGATCAAGTCACTGAGCGTCTAACTCAAGATTTGTCAGCATGTGCAGGCGAATCTGTGATTGTGAATGTAAATTCAGTAACCGATTACACCAACCAACCTATCGTGACGATGGAAGGTGACTGTATCGACAATCAAGACATCCAAATCACGAGCTATGATTTTGAAGCGTCACTGCTTGAAGGGGCTGCTGGCGAGCAAGAAGTAGAAGAAACTCTACATAGTCACTTATTGAAGTCAAACTGCTTAATTACCAATCAACCGGATTGGGGCAGCGTAGAGATCGCATATTCCGGAAAGCAAATTGACCGTGAAGCTCTGCTACGCTATTTAGTTTCTTTCCGCGAGCATAACGAATTCCACGAACAATGTGTTGAGCGTATCTTCACTGACATCATGAAATACTGTGCACCATCGAAGCTAACCGTATTTGCACGTTACACGCGTCGTGGCGGTCTGGATATCAATCCATACCGTTCAACTGAGCAAGATAGACCAAGCCACAATAAGCGTATGGCTCGCCAATAATCGGCGTGAACCGCCCAAACTTATTTGAACCTACAAAATCTTTAAAGGGACATTGAAATGCGTTGGTTATACGTTGTTAGTCTATTCATTTTAAGCTTAAGCACATCGGTTAATGCGTCGGTCTATTCGTCGGCGCTCCTCAATGAAGCCAATAACTTGGTTGAGATAGAACCGAGTCAAGCAAAACGAATAGCCAACAGCTACCTAACGCTACGTATCCTTTCAGATCAACGCGAAAAGAGCCCGTCAGCTATTTCTCGTGAAGAGGCCGACTCTTCGATTAGAACCCCGAACAGCAGTATCGATGCGTATAAGATCTTAGCGAAAGCAGAGTTTAATCTAGGCAACATTCGTATTGCGATTCAGCACATCGACAAAGCCTCTGAGCTAGCAAAAACCTATAAGCTTGAGTATCTAAAGTTGGATCTGGAAATACTCAAAGTTAGGTTACTTTGGCTTACGGACAGAAAATCTGCCCAAGCAGAATCAGAGCTAAAAAAAATAGAAACAAGCTTAGAGTCGGTTAATAAGACCTTACGCCTGACGGAAGGAATTACCTATCGCTTAATCATGTTGAAAGCCGACATTTCCTCTTATAACAACAACGTAGGGGAAGCCGAAAAACTCTATCAAGAAGCAAAAACTTACCTAGAACAGCGTCACTCGGAAAAAGTCGTCATTGATTATCACATCACCGTCGGCGAGTTTTATCTTACCCATAAAGAGTACAACCATGCACTATCTGAGTTATTGTACGGCTACTGGAAATCAGTAGAAGGTAACCTGAGTTCGCGCTTGGCCAAAGTAAACCGCCTACTTGCACAGCTTTTCTTTGAACGCCAAGTATTAGATAAAGCTCTAGAGCACCTGTCTCAAGCTGCTGACTTTTACGATAATTTTGAAAGCTCCCCCATATTAGCGCAAGTACTAAAAAAGATGGGGGATGTGTACTTCAATCAAGGCAAATATAACCTTGCCCTCGTGCACTTTTTCAATGTCCTTGATCATGAGAGTACCGACCGAGACATCCACCAAGTCATTGACATTCGTCTAAGTTTATCTGCGACTTACTTACGACTTTATAACTACCCTCTAGCTGAGCAATACCTAGCACGGGCCCTTGAACTGCTGGAGTATTCCGACATTCCTAAATTGGAAGGCCGCGCAGCACTCTTATCCGCAGGTTTGGCATACCACCTGCAAGAGAGCGAAGATGTAATTAAGCATGCGACACGTGCGCTCGAGATTTCGCGTCAGGTAGAAAATACGCGCCTGTCTCAACACTCCTACCACTTGCTCTCTTTAGGTTATGAGCAAGCAGGGCGTCCACAACAAGCGCTAGCAAATCTCAAGCAATACAATATCCTTGTCTCTTTGGAACAACAAAAACTCAACCGTGTTGGTGAAGACGCATTCCGCCAACAAAAAGAGTTTGCCGAGCAAACGCTCCACTATGCAGGTCAAGAACAAGAATTAGAGAAATACAAACTTGAGCACCATAAGTTCCAGAAAATATCGTTCGCCTTATTTTTGTTCAGCATTGTCTTGTTCTTCTTTGTGCTACGCCGAGGCTACATCATTCAAACCTTAGTCACGGAAATGGATTCACTGCGTACCGACCTATTCACACACTCACGCTCAAAGCTTCCAAATCTAAGAATGCTGAACGCAAAGCTATCAAATTCACTAGAACAAACCAGCCAAAACTTCGAACAATGGCAACTTGGTGAGCTGATTCATGAACCACTCAACGACCGTTTACGCTTTGTGATGATTGATTTGCCGTTCCTACGCAATATGTACACTCAGAACGGTTATAAAGCAGGTTTAGAACTCGAAGATGCTTTCGGCGAGTTCCTTAAATCTAAGCTCGAAGGTCCTGCGCGCGTCTACCACTTCTCGGATGCGAACTTGCTTTACATCGAACCAAATGCTGACCGTGATACATCGCCTGAGGCTATGTTCAGAAAGATTCAATCTTGGATTAATCACTTCGAACCAGAGCGAAACATTAATCGAACCGTCCGCATGGGCATCGCTGACTACCCGTTCTTGCCACGCGCTTATACCGCGATTAACGACCAAGAGCTGCTCGATGTACTATTAATGTCGACCAACCTGGCACGTGAAATAAGCCTCAAAGAACGCAGTAGCCAATGGGTTTACCTTAAAGCCATCGACAATGCCCCCGCAGCGAGCCTTGCAACGGGTAACATAAGAGAGGCTTGTAAACATGCGATTAATCAAGGGTTAATAAAGATACAATCCTCACACCAGAATGAGGACAATATCAAAAAAATGCTAAAAGATGACTGATTTGCGAGCGGTTAAACGTCGTAGGTCGTGACCTTATTTTTAGTTTTGTTATTATCAAGGTCACGGAATTTCATCTATACGATCGAGTACGATCTACGCGGCGCTAATTAATACATCTATGGGCATTCTTGAAAAAGACATTCAGGCGCAACTCCACCAGCTGAAATATCAGTTGGATCAAGTCCGCTTGACGCAAAGAGATACCTCGTTCAAATTTATTCGAGAACAAAAAGTTCTCAAGCGTATCGTTACGTCTTTAAGTGATGCATGTGTTGGCAGCAACACTCATTTAGATGAAAATCTCATTGCCCTTAGGGAAGAGCTCGAAAAGCAAAAAGACATTAGCTCAATGATCCCCAAGTTGGCAGTATTAGAAAGGATGCTCAAGCAAAAAACGTTGGCTATGGATAAACAGAACGGATATCTGGATGATAGTATTAAGCACAGTGGGGAAACGCTGCAGCGTATAACTGGCCTTCCGGCACAGCTAAAGCGCGATCTAAGAAACTTACTTAGCTTCTCCGAGTGTCATGGCAGTCAAAAAGTCGACCATGCCATGAAGCTTCTCAGCATTTATGAGCGTGCCATTAAGATTATGGCAAACAACTCACGCACTCATTTTGCCGACGTAGATCAATCAACTGAACAAGAACTCCTTTCCGAACTATCAAACGAATTACAACACCTGATCACTGAACTCGACTTCGAGGGTGAATCGGGGGATCTACTGACCGATATTCGAGCGAAGCTACTACTTGGTGTTTCAACACAAAACCTACTTGAGCTAGCACTTCAGATCCTCAAGCTGGTGATTGATGGCACGAGCCTAGAGCGTAAGCAGTCTGAACAATTTATCGAACAACTCAATTCCTCGCTCGCTTCTAGTATCAAAACAGCAGATCAAAACTCCGACCAGAGCCAAAGCTATTTTGAACATCGCCAAGGTCTTAATTCTGAGTTGAATGAACTTGTTACTAAGAGCCAAAGCTCTGTTGATAAAGCAACGGATATTGATAACTTAAAACTTTCGATAAACCCGCTGCTCAGTGAAATTGCCTCTCTTTCAGAAAGACTGAATCACGCAGAACAGAAAGAACAAGCTCTAATAGAAAGAATGAGCTACGGAAAAAACCAATTAGATTCGCTCTATGAAGTCACCCAAGATTACCGCAAGCGTCTAGAAGATCAGGCTCAGCGTATGCTGCTTGACCCTCTGACTAAGATCTACAACCGTACCGCCTTCACCGATCGTTTAGAGTTAGAATATCGTCGCTGGATTCGCGCACAACACTCACTAAGAGTCGTGCTGCTAGATATCGATAACTTCAAAGCAATTAACGATAGCTTTGGCTATACCGCTGGTGACAAAGCACTCAAGATCATCGCAAGAGCGATCACCAAAGAAATTGGTACTACCGATACTGTCGCTCGCTTTTCTGGTGAAGAGTTCATCTTGCTACTTCCCGAGCAAAGCGATGAATATTGCCATCAAGTGACTCAAAGCATCCAGAATCAAGTCAGCCGCTTACCTTTCAAATTCCGTGACCAACAAATCACAATTACCTTGTGCGCGGCAAGTACTCCGTTTAAAGAGTCAGACACACCTGAAGAAGTATTAGAACGACTCAATAAAACACTAAACAAAGCCAAACAGCGCGGTAACAACCAACTTGTTTGGGACTAAGACAGCCCTAGATTTAATTTATTTCATTTTTTCAAATACTTATCACATACCATATCCCTCAATGTTTGCTAAGCTAATGATTAACATTCGCTTAACAAGCATTCTTGGCAAGCATGCTGTATTTAAAAGAGCAACGCTGTCGTAATCGTTTCGTCTGGTTAATTCTCTCGCCTTTAACCAAACACTTTCAACGTTAGCTTCTCATCTCGAACTAAAGGGCTACTTCCAACGTCCCCTAGTTCCTTTCAACAAGGAGGCACTATGATCACTCATATCAGCCCTGCCGGTAGCATGGATTTACTCTCTCAACTTGAAGTTGAGCGTCTTAAAAAAACCGCATCTAGTGATCTGTATCAGCTTTATCGTAACTGTACGTTAGCGGTACTCAACTCGGGTAGCCACACCGACAACTCCAAAGAATTACTCGACAAGTACCTGTCATTCGATGTTGAGGTGGTGCGTCGTGAGCGCGGGATCAAGCTTGAACTGAGCAACCCACCAGAGCATGCCTTTGTCGATGGTGAAATCATCAAGGGTATCCAAGAACACTTATTCTCAGTGTTGCGCGACATTGTCTACGTCAACATGCACCTTGCAGATAACCAAAGACTCAACCTGACCAATGCCACTCATATTACCAACCTTGTGTTTGGTATCTTGAGAAATGCAGGCGCACTTACGCCAGGTATCGAACCTAACCTGATCGTGTGCTGGGGTGGTCATTCAATTAATGCAACTGAATACCAATACACTCGCGAAGTGGGGAATGAACTTGGCCTGCGTGAGCTGAATATCTGTACCGGTTGTGGACCGGGGGCAATGGAAGGGCCAATGAAAGGGGCTGCCATTGGTCACGCTAAACAGCGCTATACAGACCACCGTTACTTAGGGCTAACTGAACCATCAATCATTGCGGCTGAGCCACCAAACCCAATCGTGAATGAACTGGTGATCATGCCAGATATCGAAAAGCGTCTTGAAGCCTTCGTGCGTATGGCCCATGGCATCATTATTTTCCCTGGAGGCCCCGGCACTGCCGAAGAGCTGCTGTATATATTAGGGATCATGATGCACCCTAATAACGTCGACCAACCCATGCCGATTGTTTTAACAGGCTCAAAAGAGAGTGAAGCTTACTTCCGTTCGATTGATAAGTTCATCGGCGAAACCTTAGGGCCTGATGCGCAGAAACACTATGAGATCGTGATTGATGACCCAGCACGCGCTGCGAAAATCATGAAGCAGGCAATGCCAGATGTACGCTCTCACCGTAAAGAGACTGGCGATGCCTACAGCTACAACTGGTCACTGCATATTGAACCTGAGTTCCAACTGCCATTCGACCCTACACATGAATCTATGGCGGCGCTTGATCTGCATATGGATCAGAAAACAGAAAGCCTTGCGGCGAATCTACGTAAAGCCTTCTCTGGAATTGTGGCAGGTAACGTCAAAGCTGAAGGTATTTTGGAGATAGAGAAACATGGCCCCTTCCTGATTGATGGCGACAAAGAGCTGATGACAAAAATGGACCAGCTGCTGAATGACTTTGTTGAACAGCATCGAATGAAACTGCCGGGCGGCACTGACTATGTTCCTTGCTATAAAATTATGCCTAGCAGCGAATAACGGCAAGTAACTGATAACAAGCCACAAGTATAAAGTTAAACAAGTCATGACGTTTACGTCACCAAAGTTTCAACTCACCAAGTGATACGTTACTATAAGGGGCTAGCAGCCCCTTATTTATTGCCTATTTAGTGGAAACTTATGTCTATCCATCTTGTTATTATCGATGCCTTGAACCTCATCCGACGCGTGCACTCTGTTCAGCCGGACCCAACCGATATTGCAAGAACCATCACCACGACTGCTCGTACTCTTAATCGCATCCTAAACGAATCAAAGCCCACTCATATCATTGCAGTATTTGATCATCATTTACAAGATCGAGGTTGGCGCGCGGAAGTCCTTCCCGCTTATAAGCAAAACCGTAAGCCGATGCCAGAACCATTAATGAAAGGTCTCGATGCGATTCAACAAGCTTGGTGGGAATTAGGGATTGATTCACTGCTGTCTGATGGCGATGAAGCGGATGATCTCGTCGCAACATTGGCAAAGAAAGTCGCTGACCACGGAGAAACCGTCACTATCATTTCCACGGATAAGGGCTACTGCCAACTGTTGTCACCAACGCTTCAGATCCGTGATTATTTCCAGCACCGTTGGTTAGATAAGCCCTTTATCGAAGCGGAATTTGGTGTAAAGCCAGAGCAACTGGCAGATTACTGGGGATTAACGGGCGTCAGCTCAAGCCAAGTCCCCGGAATTCCTGGTATAGGGCCAAAAGCAGCCAAAGAGATATTAACGACATACCCTGATATCGAAACAGCATTCCTAGCTGAAGACTTACCGAAAAAGTATCGTAAGAAATTCGATGAGCATATCGAGTCGGCTCGCGTATGTAAGCTCGTTTCTGCACTCAAAACAGACATCGATTTAGGTTTTAATCTGCAAGATATTCGCTACGAAGCTGTGTCTTAATCTGACGTCACAAATTCAGTCATTAAAGCTAACCGTTAGAAATAAATCCGCTTATAAATCAACAAATTAGAAACTCAATCATTAGAAAGCAGAAAAGCCTTAGTCTGAACTAAGGCTTTTTTGTTGTTTCATTTTAAGACGAAACATTGCACTTATACTGATAAGTCTCTATTTCTAGAGTAACTTTCAGCTAAGAGCAGATTAGAAGCTATAAGCGATAGAAGCTTTAAAGTTACGACCCGCTTCATAGCTGGTGTACTTTTCTGAACCCCAAGAGATACCAAAACCAGTATGCTCAGCGTACTTCTTATCAAGCAGGTTATCGATACCAAGGTTCATCTCTAGGTCTTTAGCAAACGTCGGTGTGTAAGCCGCCCAAATGTTGTGCGTTGCGAAGCCTGAGCGTTTGATCTCTTTGCCTTTTTCGTTCTCGTAATCGTTTCCCGGAACAAAGCGTGAATCCCAACCAAACACAAATTCATTGTTTAGGCTGTAGTTAAAACCGGCCTTAAAGTTATGAATACCGGTTTTATTCATGTGGCTTGTCTTGCCATTTTTCAGGCTCTTTTGCTCGCCATCAGAGTAAGAGTGGTTAGCGTAAACACTTAACGCGTCTAACTGATAGCTCAATACAGTCTCTACACCCCAAACTTCAACATCATACTTATTCGATAATGTTGCGTTGTTCTTAGTTGGGTGCATTTGGTTATCAAGGTCATAAGTATAAGCCGTGAAACCTAGAATCGCGTAATCAGCCGCAAGCAAACGTGTTAGCTCGTAATCAAAACCAGCTTCGTAGTTATTACCCGTCATCGCCTTAGTATCAGACTGCTTAACTTTGCTTGGTGCTTTCATCGTCAGCGTTTCTGGTAGTGACGCACCTTTAAACAGACGACCGTAACCCACACGAAGTTTTAGGTTTTCCGTTGTTTGGTATTCACCTTTGAACTTTGGAGATAGCTGATCAAACTCGCCCTTATACACGCCACCCAGTTTATGAACGTCGTAACGAAGACCTGTTGTCAGACGGAAATCGCTGAATTCGTACATATCTTGTAGATACAGACCGTAAGCCGTCACCGTACCACCATCCATGCTGTAGTTCTCGGTTTGACCTTGCTTAGTACCGCTTAGATATACGCCTTGACCGGCATCAATCCATTGCTTGGCTTTGTAGCCCTCAAGACCATAAGTAAGCTCATGCTCACCAACCCAAGAAACGTTACGAATGTCACCACCAATGGTTGTTACATTGTATTCACGCTTAGGGTAAGACATTTTGCCATCTTTGAACCATTTACCTGCCGGTGTTTTGCCCCAAGCGGTACCTTCAAGAGCATCACGATCCATGTATTGACGGTTGTAGTAAACATTACTTTTCAGATGAACTAGATCACTACCTGCATCGTATTCGTGCTGTAGCGTCACTGTATCGCGATTAAGCGAATGATAGTCATGTTTATCGTCAGCATACAGAGCACCCGCCTTTTCGCCAGAAAGCTGACGCGTACCACCATCACTGTATCGGTTGAAAGTCAGTTTAAATTCATTGGCATCATTAGGAATGAAAACAACTTTAGCCAAACCCGACTTAAGCTCACCCTGCTTAGAGGTTACCGCTTCTTGATCAGGAATGTGCAGATCGCCATCTTCTGAATAGTTCGCAATACCCATGAACTCCAGCTTGTCGTTCACTTTTGCATACACAGCAACGTTGGTTGCAAAACGCTCATAAGCTGTTTGATAGCTTGTTTTTACTCGAGCACCAACGCTTTCACCCGGCTTAAGAAGATCGCTTGGGTCTTTCGTTTCGTAGCTAAATGAACCATTGATAGCACCAGAACCTGACAGTGCAGAGTTACCACCTAATTCAATTTCAGCTCTTTTTAGCATTGCAGGATCAATCGCTTGGTCACCAGAGTGGTGGAAAAGCTGACCTTCTTGTCGCGCACCATCAATAGTCACTACGGCAAATTTGTCTTCCATACCACGTACAAATACTTTGCGAGAGTAACGTGCGTTCCCGTCAACCGTAACGCTAGGCATAGTATTCAAAACATCTTTGATGTCTGATGCTTGCTTCTTTTCCAGTGTGTCAGAGTTGATTTCAGTCTGAATCAATTGGTCAAGGGCAGAACCGATAACGACTACGGTTTCTGGTTCGTCGGCAGCAAATGCTGTAAATGAGGTTAAGGCAACCGTAACGGCTACTGATAGTGCTTTAAGTTTCATAATGCGACTTATATTTTATAGATTTAAGTGAAAGTGCACGAATGGTACACGACACTAATTACAATGTTAATAGTAATAGTTATCATTTACATTCTTTACTTACATTTACTTACTTATAATAAAATACAATTTGATTAGGATGTTCTTGCTGTAATTTACTGCTGAATTTTAAATAAACCCTTCTTCGTTTCATCGCTGAACTAGGTAGCCGTAAGTATCGATAGCTTACGGCTTTTTTGTCTCATATCGACACTAATAGTCGACAATTCGACGACTATCAACCAAGTTGAATTAGTCATATTTACACTTAAATATGACTAAAAAACGCACATAGACCAACCTTTCTAAACTATCAGTACGAAGCGATAATCAAGCTCATAAACAAACTTAAGATATAAAAAATGCCCCTAAAGGAGCATTTTATTTATCACTGACACACTAACGTAAATATTAGTACGGTGAGATATTCGAAAGCGACTGAATATGAACCGTGATCTCTTCGCGATCGTGGTAAAGGTGCTTCGCCTGCATCTTGAACTTCACTTTGTTATCAATCAGGAACTGTTTTAGGTTTTCGATATCCTGCAGAACTTCATCGTAACGGCCTTTCATTGGCAGTTTAAGGTTGAACAGTGCTTCTTTCGCCCAGCCTTTGATGATCCACTCCCCCATTAAATGAGCAACACGAGCCGGCTTCTCAACCATGTCACAGATAATCCAAGTGACGTTCTTACGGTCAGGTTCGAATTTAAAACCATCCACCATGTGGTGCTTAATTTGACCCGTTTCCATTAGGCTGTCTGCCATCATGCCGTTATCAACACAGTGAACAAACATAGAGCGCTTAACCAATTGGTAAGTCCAACCACCTGGACACGCGCCTAAATCTACGCCCCACATACCCGGAGCCAGACGTTCGTCCCACTCATCACGAGGGATGAATACGTGGAATGCTTCTTCTAGCTTCAATGTAGAACGGCTTGGCGCATCTGATGGGAATTTCAAACGAGGAATACCCATGAAGAACTGTGAGTTGTTAGTTGGGTAAGAGTAACCAACAAAACAGTGACCCGGCGCGATAAAGCATAAATGAAGCACTGGCTTCTTAGCGTTGTCTTTCGCTGTCATCAGCCCTTTACCGCGCATTGCCTGACGCATTGGCACAGTAAACTTACGGCAGAACTTCAAAAGCTCTTTCGCTTCATTAGTGTCTGGTGTTTCAATACGGATATCGCCACAACGTGGGAAACCTTCTTTCTCAGAAAGCGCCTCAAGAATTGGAGAAATACGATCATCAGTCGGCAGATCTTTGATTTCAACCGCTACCGCGATCATTTGACGAGCAAAGATCAACGATTGGAAGTCGATCTCTTTTACCAGTTTATCGGCTTCGCCTGCTTGATAACATTCAAACAATACAAAGCCTGTATTGTTCTTTAAGCGAGGAAAACCAAACACTTCCAGTTGTGTTGCCTTGTCTTGAATTTCGCCAGCACATTCTTTTTCAAAACCAGAGCGACAATAAAGTAGTACGTGTTTCACTGAGTTACCTCTTTTATATTCAAAGCAGCGAAGGAGAAGACTCCCCAACCAATGATAAATAGTAGACCACCAAACGGTGTTATAGGGCCAAACCATTTTATTCCTGTCAGTGCTAAGCCATAAAGGCTGCCACTAAAACAAAGGATGCCGATGATAAAGCAAATTGCCGCAATGAAAAAATATTTTTGTGATTTAGCACCAAGTTTCATCTGTAGCAGAGCACCACACGCCAATATTGCTAGTGTATGGATAAACTGGTACTGAACACCTGTCTCAAACACGCCTAGCAGATACTCTGGCAAGACAGCTTTTAACCCGTGAGCGGCGAAGGCACCTAGCATTACGGCTATTGCGCCAGAGATACCTGCAAAAGTGAGTAAATACTTACTTCTCATTAAGCACCTCTTTGATAAACGCCGATAGTTTCTCAACGGTTAACGCTATGTTCTGCTGTTCGGTGTAGCCAGAGCTCTTACGAGGCTTAAAGCTGTGATCGCCATCAGGAATAAACTCAACACGAATCGAATCCGACAGGTCGAAATCAGCAAACTCTTCTCGCTTACCAAAGGTATCACGTTCACCTTGTAGAATAAGACACGGCTTTGCTAACTCAGCCAAGTGCTCACCTTTGTATTTCTCTGGTTTGCCTGGTGGATGGAAAGGAAAGCCTAAACAGGCCATTGCAGCCACCTTATCCACTTCAGACAAATGACTCGCCATACGTCCTCCCATCGACTTACCGCCAATAACAAGCTTATCGGCATCTACCTGTCCGATAATCTCTTGGTAAGCTTCGAGCAGTTTAGGGGCTCGATCAGGTGGACGACGCTTACCATCTTCAGCACGCTTGATCATGTAAGGGAAATTAAAACGAATCACTCGTATCCCTTTAAACGCCAGCCCTTTTGCTACCGACTGCATGAATTCATGATCCATGCCTGCGCCAGCACCATGTGCAAAGATAAAAGTTATTGGGTTGTCTTCACCATCAATGATGAGGTTATTCATCAAGTAAGTCCTCTTGTTCACTTTGCGCTTTCGCCAACATCCAATCACGGAAAGTCGCAATACGCCCCATGTCAGCTTGTTTCTCATGACACACCACATAGAAGGCGTTCTTACTTACCAACACTTCATCAAAAGGTGCAATCAAACGACCTGCTTCGATTTCAGGTTGCGCCAACACATTATTACCCAAAGCAATACCTTGCCCGTGAGCGGCCGCCTGCAACACCATGGTTGAGTGACTGAAGATAGGACCATGGTTAACGTTAACCCCATCGATGCCATTTTGCTTGGCAAACTGTTTCCAATCCTTTCGAGATGTATCATGTAATAGCGTATGACATGCCAAATCACTGAGAGATTCTAAAGGTTTAGCTCCTAGCAGCACGGAAGGTGAGCAAAGAGGGATCAAATATTCTTGGTAAAGCTTATCGGCTCTGAGCCCCGACCAGTTCCCTCGGCCATAGTAAATAGCCACGTCTACATCATCGGTCAGCGAGCCTTCATCCATATCAACGGCTTTGATTCTTACATCAATATCAGGTTCTTGCTGATTAAAGTCAGCGAGTCTTGGTACCAACCATTGAATAGCAAAACTCGGCGGCAAACTGATGGTCAATGCGCCCTTCTCACTTCGCTCAAGAACTTTGTCTGTCGCTTCTGCCAGTGATGTAAAAATATCTTTGATATCCAAGAAGTAGCTTTGGCCTTCTTCCGTCAGCAACAAAGAGCGGTTTCTTCGACGAAACAGCTTCAAAGATAAGAATTCTTCAAGCGCTTTAATCTGATGACTGACCGCGGCTTGAGTAACAAACAACTCTTCTGCGGCACGCGTAAAACTCAAGTGTCGAGCAGCAGCTTCAAACACTCTTAGCGAGTTTAATGGGGGTAATCGACGAGACATAGTTACTCTCTAAATAAGCATTAGTTTTTTTTATCTGAAACATTATAATTTGTCCATTGCCTAGCGGCCAGAGAAATTCTATATTTCATCCCGCAGCAGCTAGCCTGAACGGCTTGATTCTCTCTAGAATCAATTGGTTTAGCTCCTGCGATGTTGTGTTTGCAAACTCGTTCTTTTCGAGTTGGGTAGAGTTCTACCAAATGTTTTGTTGCAGTTCTATACTGAAACGAGGCATGTACTTCCTGTATTTATTTTGACCTGTCTGTCAAATTTGTTTACACCGCCTTATGGGCGGTGTTTTTTTATGTCCAAAGAAAAGTAACAATAAGTTTATCAATAGCTGTGCTAATTAATCTTTATTATTTTTCATCGCTAATCACAGAATCAGACACCCACTCAAATAAACAACTGAACACATACAAATAGCACCATTGAGTTGCACTAAAAAGTAACAGAATACTTCAAGATACTCACACTTCTTCAGTACTTATAGACCCGTTTAGATCTCACCAGTTCTATCAATCCAAAATTTCAAAGCTGAGCATGACGATAGCACGTCCAAACGCATGCCTCTGTCTACTGTCAATCCTTCATCATAGACAATAAAAAAGCCGCTTACTTTTCAGTATGCGGCTTTGCAAAATTATTAACGGTTGGTCAACACACCACTATGGGCGGTAAACCTTAACGTTGTGGAAGCCTTGTTCTTGCAAGTAAAGCGCTTGCAGACGGCTCATGACACCACGGTCACAGTACAACAAGTACTCTTTCGATTGGTCTAGGTCACCAAACTGAGTTGAAAGCTTGAAGAACGGGATGTGTTTGATTTCAACACCATCGATCTCTAGCGGGCTTTCATCTTCTTCGTCTGGGCTACGGATATCAAGAACGACAGCGTGCTCAGCAACGGCTTGAACTTGCTCCACTTCTGGTGCCTGTTCTTGGCTCTCTTTCTCGATATCACGGATATCCATAATACGAGCGTTCTCGATCACTTGCTCCAGCACTTCGAAGTTAAACTTAGCTTCTTCCGCTTCTAGTTTGCCTTTCTTCGCTTTCACGGTCGGCTTCTTAGAGATAACACCACAATACTCAGGCATTACTTTAGCGAAGTCTTCAGTACCAATCTTGCGAGACAGGTCGATGATATCTTCTTTGTCCCAGTTGATCAGTGGACGAAGGATCAAAGTGTCCGTTCACGTTGTCGATATGACGCAGGTTAGTTAGCGTTTGGCTAGAAACCTGACCAAGAGCTTCACCCGTTACTAGTGCTTCGATACCGAAACGCTCTGCAACCATACCACCAGCACGCATGAACATACGCTTAAGAACAACGCCCATTTGGCCGTCTTCAACGTTCTCAAGGATCTCTGCAACTACAGGTTCAAAATCAATAGAGATGAACTTCACCTTTGCAGATGAACCGTATTTATCCCATAGATAGTGAGAAACTTGCTTAACACCAATCTCGTGAGCAGGGCCACCAAGATTGAAGAAGCAGTAATGCACTTTAGAACCACGTTTGATGTGTAAGTAGCTTGAAACACCAGAATCAAAGCCACCAGAAATCAAGCTAAGCAGATCTTCTTGAGTACCAAGAGGGAAACCACCTAGGCCTTTATGACGTTCAATAACTTGGTTTAGCTTATCGTTCTCGACTTCAACTTTAACGGTAATATCTGGATTTTTCAGTTTTACTTTTGCTGATTCAACCGCTTGGTTTAGACCGCCGCCTACGTAGCGTTCTAGCTCGATAGAAGTAAAATCATGCTTACCACGACGCTTAGCACGTACAGAGAAAGTCTTACCTTCAATAAGAGCACCGCTACGCTCGAGAACTTGCTCGTAAATATTGTGCAGGTCTTTAAATTCTGATTGCTGAACTTCAAGGGAGTGATGAATACCCGGAGTTTGCGTCAATACTTCAAGTGTTTCTTTAAAGTATTTGTCAGATCGGAAGAGC
>NZ_AJZM02000109.1 GCF_000272405.2 Vibrio tasmaniensis 1F-187 | reverse complement strand
AAATCCTAAATCCTAAATCCTAAACTCGACCCCATACTCATATTCGAACCTAGCCCCAGAAGAATTACTTCCAATCGGCTGACCTCTTCCGTTATTCACCTGTCTTTCGCGTGTCCCATGTTTCGAATCAGTAGGCACCAAAGTAGGACCTCTAATTCTCTGAAACTTTGATTTATATGGATAAATGCATTTAAGTGCGTATTCGATGTGTGACGAGAATAGAGCTTCCTCACGAAATGGAAATCAATTGTTAATGCAGTTTCACTATAACTACTTAGGTATTTATCAATACTAATTACCCTAACGAATCTCCCAGAGCCTTTAAAATCGACATCGCTAAATTATCTCCTACGTAGTTCTACGTAATCCTTTGGTCTAATACGCAGTTTATGTGAGTCCGTCGTGCGTGCTCTCCCTGATATCTTGTTGCTACATCACGGTGCACTCTTATGTTGAATCATAAAAAATGCTCATAGAAAGAGTGTTAACCCAACAAAGGACGTGAATATGAGTCTCATTTCTAACTCCCTCACACGAGTTTTTAAAAACGTTGCAGTTACTGCAGCGGCTTGTTTAGCTTTGGTCGCTACTGGTGCAACTGCTGCTGATAAGGTTTATCGCTTGAAGCTTGCTGAAACATGGGGACCAAACTTCCCTGTATTCGGTGACGCGACGAAGAACATGGCTGCGATGGCTGAGAAAATGTCGAACGGTCGACTGCAAATCAGAATCGATTCTGCGAACAAACACAAAGCACCGCTTGGCGTTTTTGACATGGTTAAGTCTGGTCAATACGACATGGGGCACTCAGGCTCTTACTACTGGAAAGGTAAAGTTCCAAACACGCTTTACTTCACTTCTATGCCTTTCGGTATGACGCCAGCTGAACAATATGCGTGGTTCTATCACGGTGGTGGTATGGAGTTGATGGAGCAGGTTTACTCTCCACATAATTTGATGTCGTTCCCAGGTGGTAATACGGATATCCAGATGGGCGGTTGGTTTCAAAAAGAGATCAACAGTGTGGAAGACCTACAAGGTCTGAAAATGCGTATTCCTGGCTTTGCTGGTGAGATTCTAGCGGAGCTAGGCGCTAAACCTACCAATATTGCCCCAGGTGAGCTTTACACATCTCTAGAGCGTCGCACAATCGATGCACTAGAGTGGGTAGGTCCATCTCTTGATTTGCGTATGGGTTTCCACAAAATCGCGCCTTACTACTACACCGGTTGGCATGAGCCGGGTTCAGAGCTTCAATTCCTAGTGAACAAGCGTACATGGAACAAGCTTCCTGAAGACCTACAAGAAATCTTGCGTGTTGCAATGCGTACGGCGGCTTACGACATGTACACACAAGCAACGCACGAAAGTGGCAAGAACTGGGTTTCAATGAAAACAGAATACCCAGACGTACAAGTTAAAGATTTCCCGCCAGAAGTAATGTCGGCGCTGAAAGAAGCGAACGATCGCCTACTTGCTGCACATGCTGAGAAAGATGAGCTGGCGAAAGAGATTCAAGCTTCACAAGCAAGCTACCTAGAGCAAGTACGTTCATGGACGGATATTTCACACAGAGCTTATTTAAATAGCCAAGCGAAATAATCGACAGTTTTTGAACTGAAGCTAAATGAACCCAAAGCTATTCTTGTTAGGTAACTAAGAGTGACTAAGCGGCGGGTTCATTTTAACCATAATAATTAAATGCCCAAGAACCCTTTCTACGTCGTGCCTATTGCTAGCTATAAACTGAATCGTTTTTAGTTTGGGTTAGTTGTGCTGCGCGATGTCTTTTCAAATTCCATGGAGTCGGGAATGCGAAGTCTAATTTATATTGAACGCCTGTTTAATCGTATCGGTGATGCACTGGGATGGCTTTCCAGTATGTTGTTCATTCTACTTATCGCTAACGTTGTGTATGACGTTGTCATGAGATATGCCTTCAATGATGTCTCAATCGCTTTCCAAGAGATGGAATGGCACCTTTTCTCCGCCGTTTTTCTATTAGGTGTTCCTTATGCCATCAAGGCAGGTGGTCATGTTCGAGTAGACGTGTTCTACGAACAATTGAGCTTTAAAGCGCAAGCCATTATTGACCTGCTAGGCACACTGATCTTTCTGATGCCTTTCTGTTTGCTGGTTGCTTGGTTTGGTATTGATGTTGCCAAAGAGAGTTATAACCTCGGCGAAACCTCAGGTGACCCGGGTGGCCTGCCATATCGATGGATCATCAAAGCCATGATTCCACTGTCATTTTTCTTGATGGCACTCAGCGGAGTCGGTTTGATCCTGCACTCGTTGAACAAAATTTTTAATCCCCATCTCATCCATGCAAATAACACGCATGCAAACAATATTCATACAAAGAATAAGTAGAGGCTGAACATGATTGGAATAGTAATGTTTTTCGTAGCCTTGTTTGCACTTTTACTAGGCTTCCCGGTGGCGTTTACCTTTGGTGGTATCGCGCTAATCTTTGGTGTTTGGGCGGAAGGCATCGAAATGTTTGCCTTCATGCCATATCGAATTCAATCAATCATGGAAAATACGGTGCTGATGGCCGTTCCATTGTTTGTTTTCATGGGACTTGTTCTACAAAAGACTAAGCTTGCTGAGCAGTTACTTGAGTCTATGGGACGACTGTTTGGTGGTGTTCGAGGTGGTATTGCTATCTCGACCGTGCTGGTGGGCTCACTACTTGCCGCATCAACAGGGGTAGTGGGTGCTTCAGTAGTGGCAATGGGGCTTATCTCGTTGCCCGTCATGCTCAAGTACAACTACGACAAAGGCTTAGCCTGCGGCACCATCTGTGCGTCTGGTACGTTAGGGCAAATCATTCCGCCATCCATCGTCTTGATTCTATTGGGGGACGTATTGGGTGTTCCGGTAGGTGACTTGTTCCAAGCCGCGATTTGGCCGGGCGTGATGTTAGTGGGGGCTTATATCGTTTATATCTTAATATACGCGAAGCTTAACCCTGAAGCCGCTCAACCAATTGAGCGTGATGATTCCATCAGCCGTAAACAAGAAGTCATCAACGCATTGAAAGCAATCATACCGCCACTCGCGCTGATTATTGTCGTATTGGGCTCTATCTTTGCGGGTGTTGCTACGCCGACAGAGTCTGCTGCTCTGGGTGGTGCGGGTGCGATGGTACTCGCTTTGCTCTACGGTCAGTTTAGTTGGTCGATGGTGTATGACGCCTCTAAAGAGACGGTGAAAGTAACGGCAATGGTATTTGCTATTTTGTTGGGTGCAACGGCATTCTCAATGGCGTTTACCTACACTGGTGGTGATTATCTAGTTGAAGAGTGGATGCTACAACTGCCAGGTGAGAAGTGGGGTTTCTTGATCATTACCATGTTGGTGATTTTGATTCTGGGTTTCTTCATCGACTTCGTAGAAATCTGTTTCATCATTGTGCCGATTATTGCGCCTGTTGCTGAACTGATGGGAATCAACATGACTTGGTTCGCAATCCTTATCGCGATGAACCTTCAAACCTCATTCTTGACGCCACCGTTTGGCTTCAGTTTGTTCTATCTAAAAGGGGTGGCACCAAAAGGTGTGACTACCAAGGATATCTACCGAGGCGTGATGCCTTTCATTTTGATTCAAATCCTCGTACTTGGATCACTTCTCGCTTTCCCATCTTTCTATGGAATGTGAGTGAAGCCTAGAATGTGAATGATATGTTTCAACGGCTATCCATAAATTGATAAAGTAAAACGGCTTATTGATGTTCAATAAGCCGTTTTTTGTGAGGAAAAGGAATGCCTCTAAAAGTTAAGCTGATTTTGCTGACGCTACTCCCGTTGCTGATTGTAACGGCGAGCATTAGTTGGATCTCGTTACACCAAACTAAGACGTTGGGTGAGAAAGAGGTCGAAATCTTCCGAGACAGCTTAATAAAGTCGCGTGAAAACGCCCTCAAAGACACTGTTGATCTCGCATTTGATGCCATCGAACATATCTACAACGATCCCGATATCCAAGAAGCACAAGCCAAAAGAGAAGTTCGAACCATATTGTCTAAACTAAGGTATGGCTCTGACGGTTACTTCTTTGCGTATGATCGCCACGGAACCAATTTGGTTCATCCAATCCAGCCAGAGTTGATAGGGCAAAACTTACTTCAACTGCAAGATGAAGATGGCGACTTTCTGATAGAAGCCTTGTTAAGAGAAGCACAAACAGGCGGAGGATTTCACCAATACCTGTGGCAAAAGCCTTCAACCGGCGAAGTGGTCTCTAAGCTGAGCTATGCGGCTTGGTTAGAACGTTGGGATTGGATGATTGGCACGGGTTTGTATATTGAAGACGTGCATCAAGAAGTGGCCTCGATGCAGGCCGCAATTAACAAGAATATTGAAACCACGTTCTTTTCGATTGTGGTGATTCTGAGTGTGACGGTCGCGGTCATCATTGTACTGACCTTGGCTATTAACATGCATGAACATCGGATAGCGGATAACAACTTGAAGGAACTGGCGCATAAGACGGTGATGTTTCAAGAGGACGAAAAGAAGCATCTAGCGCGTGAGTTGCATGATGGTATTAACCAATTATTAGTGTCGAGTCGCTGTCACTTAGAACTGCTCGGTAATAAGCTACAAAGCGAAGACCTTAAAGCGCATTTGAATAAGTCTCAGCATTCACTGATGCGGGCAATCGAAGAGGTGAGGCATATTTCGCATCAACTTCGACCAAGTTCATTGGACGATATCGGCTTAGAAGCGGCGTTGTCTTCGCTGTTATTAGACTTTCAGGCACACTCGAGCATTGAAGTGGAAACCTTGTTTAATACGCAGCCGGGAAAGTTGAAATCAGAAGCTGCGACGACTTTATATCGAGTGGTGCAAGAGTCACTGAATAATATAGAGAAACACGCACAAGCGACCAAAGTAACGGTTATCGCACAGCAAATTGGCAATGTGTTGCAGTTGCTCATCCAAGATAATGGGGTTGGTTTTAATACCTATAAAGCAATGGAAAAGCGAGGTATTGGGTTACGTAACATGAGAGAACGGGTGGAGTTCATCGGTGGTGACTTTGAATTGATGAGTGAGGTTGGCTTTGGAACGGAAATTACAGTGTTACTGACACTAGAGGGATTAGTGAATGAGTGAAGTTATTCGAGTTGTGATTGCAGATGATCACCAAGTGGTACTGGATGGCTTTATGGCGAGATTAGAACTCGAGCCTGATATTAGCGTGATAGGTACAGCCAGCAATGGATTAGAAGCCGTTGAAATGGTTAAAGACCAGCGCCCTGATGTAGTGTTGATGGATATCAGCATGCCTATCATGAATGGTATTGATGCCACTCACCTGATTAAAGAGGAAGATCCTCAAGCTAAGGTGCTGATGCTGACCATGCATAACAACCGTGAATACATCATGAAGGTGATGCAATCGGGTGCTGTCGGCTATATGTTGAAAGAAATTTCGGCTGAAAAAATGGTGCAGGCAATCAAGACGGTCAATCAAGGCTCAACCTATTTCTGTGAAAAAGTGACTCAGAACTTGTTTACTCAGCCTATTACTCCCACACAATCTGTGAAGAACCCATTGAGTAGGCGTGAGGAAGCTGTGTTGAAATTAGTGGCTAAAGGGGAGAGCAGTAAAGAGATCGCGAAGGGATTAAATATCAGTTACCGAACGGTTGAAACCCATAGACAAAATATCAAGCATAAGCTCGACATTCACTCTACGGCAGAGCTTGCCAAGTATGCTGTTAGCTCTGGGCTTGTTGAGTGATGTTACGCTAAATTACAGTGAATGTGTAATTTAATTACCAAATGTGCCGTTTACACCCGTTTTTTGATGGTTTTTTTAGTATTTTTGCGACGAGTTGTTATTCTTCCTTTCGAAATTTAAGTGCCAAATGCAATGTTGCAAATTGTGCGCTACTAATTAGAGAGGATGCATGGAGCCTGTAAAGGATAGGTATAGTATTGATAATACTGATTATACCGTAGGACAAGATAATGTTCAGAAATGGGGTTTTGATGTTCATAACCCTGTATTTGGAATCAGTGCTGGGGCGATAATTGCTTTCCTGATTGCGCTTTTGGTTGCAGAACCTGAAACAGCTAAAGCGGCACTTGATGGCGTTAAGTGGAAAGTCATCGGTAACTTCGATGGTTTCTTTATGTGGGCTGCGAACCTTTTCGTATTTTTCTGTTTTGTCCTCATTATCTCCCCGTACGGAAAGATACGTATAGGTGGCGATGATGCTAAAGCAGAGCACTCTAACCTATCTTGGATGTCGATGTTATTCGCCGCGGGAATGGGTATGGTTTGATGTTCTGGGGTGTGGCAGAGCCAGTAGCTTACTTTACCGGTTGGTATGAAACACCGCTCGGTGTTGAAGCGTATTCTCCTGAAGCGGCTAAGTTGGCACTCGGTGCAACCATCTACAACTGGGGCTTGCACGGTTGGGCAATCTACGCCGTTGTTGCTTTGTCTCTTGCCTTCTTTACTTTCAATAAAGGCTTACCGCTTTCTATTCGCTCAATCTTTTACCCGCTACTCGGTGACAGAACTTGGGGGTGGTTTGGTCATATCGTTGACATTGTCGCAGTACTTGCAACATTGTTTGGCCTTGCAACATCACTTGGCCTAGGTGCACAGCAAGCCGCAAGCGGTATTAACCATGTATTTGGTACCGATGGCGGTATTGGTATGCAGCTTATTGTTATTGCAGTGGTAACACTGTTGGCAACAATGTCGGTGATTCGCGGTATTAACGGTGGTGTTAAGGTTCTAAGCAACGTCAACATGGTTGTTGCATTAGGCTTGCTGATCTTCGTAACTATCGCGGGTGGCATGGCGGGTATTAAGGCGATACCAACCGCGCTAATGGGCTACATTGAGAACTTTATTCCTCTTAGCAACCCTCATGGTCGTGATGATGAAACATGGATGCAAGGTTGGACGGTATTTTACTGGGCTTGGTGGATTTCATGGTCACCATTCGTAGGCATGTTCATCGCTCGTATCTCTAAAGGTCGTACAATTCGTGAATTCATCGTTGCAGTCTTATTTATCCCGACGTCTGTCATTATCATTTGGATGGCTATTTTCGGTGGTATTGCGATTGACCAGGTGGCGAATAAAGTGGGTGAGATTGGTATAAATGGTCTGCAAGATATTACACTTTCTCTATTCCACACTTATGATGCGCTGCCAATGAGCTCAGTGCTTTCAGTGGTATCGATTGGTTTGATTATGGTGTTCTTCATCACCTCATCAGACTCAGGTTCATTGGTTATTGATAGCATTACTTCTGGCGGTAAAGTCGATGCACCTGTTCCACAGCGTGTATTTTGGGCATTGATGGGCGGTGCGATTGCGGCGGTTCTACTGTGGGTTGGTGGTACTGAATCTATTCAGGCATTACAAGCTGGAACAGTCTCAATGGCACTACCATTTGCCTTCATATTATTGCTTATGTGCCTAAGTTTGTTTCTTGGTTTACGTACAGAGAATCAATTGGTTAAGCAGCAAAGTGCTTTGAGCTAAAAGTATTTTTCAAATAGAGGCCGACTTAGTCGGCCTTTTTTTCGCCGCAAATATAAGTGATTACCTATATTTTGTTTGAAAATCCATCGAACTGATTCTAGTTTACTGAAAACAATAAGTTAACCTGCTAAACTTCAGACATCCAAGTATTTGAATTATCGTGACAACAGCTTGAACTACTTGGATCGTATGTTCGAGTTTGTGATTCAGTCACAGGAAAGTAAGGGATATGAGGTCAACAGACCTTATAAGTATTCCGTAGAGAGGAATAATGACTAAAGGTATAGATAAATACAGTATCGACAGTACGGATTACACTGTTGGTCAAGATAACGTCCAAAAATGGGGTTTTGACGTTCATAACCCAGTGTTTGGTATCAGTGCGGGACTCATCACTTTGTTCTTGATCGGTGTGCTGCTTACAGATACCGCTTCAGCAAAGTCAGCATTGGATGGTGTTAAATGGCAAATTATCAATTCATTTGATTGGTTGTTCATTTGGTCCGGCAATATTTTCGTTATTTTTTGCTTAGGCTTGATTGTTTCTCCGTTTGGTAAAATCCGCCTTGGTGGTGTTGATGCAACGGCAGATTACTCATTCATGTCTTGGTTATCGATGCTGTTTGCTGCAGGTATGGGTATTGGCTTGATGTTCTGGAGTGTCGCAGAACCTGCGGCTTACTACACAGGTTGGTATGAAACGCCACTTGGCGTAGAGGCAAATACACCAGAAGCTGTAAAACTAGCACTCGGTGCAACCATGTATCACTGGGGGCTTCACCCTTGGGCTATTTATGGTGTTGTGGCGCTTTCACTGGCTTTCTTCTCTTACAACAAGGGATTACCGCTTTCAATTCGTTCTATCTTCTACCCAATTTTAGGTGATAGAGCGTGGGGCTGGGCTGGTCACATCGTTGATATTCTTGCTGTACTTGCAACCCTGTTTGGTTTGGCGACATCGCTTGGCCTTGGTGCGCAACAAGCGGCAAGTGGTATTCAGCATGTATTCGGCATTGAGGCAGGCTTAGGGTTACAAGTCATTGTTATTACCGTAGTAACTTTGCTAGCGGTCGTATCCGTACTTCGTGGTATTGATGGTGGCGTTAAAGTTATCAGTAACATCAACATGTTGGTTGCTTTCCTACTGCTTATCCTAGTAGCTCTAATCGGCTACGCAGTGACTCTAGGTTCAATCCCTACAACATTGATGGCATACATCGAGAACATCATTCCATTGAGTAACCCTCACGGTCGTGAAGATGAAGCTTGGTTACATGGTTGGACTGTATTCTACTGGGCCTGGTGGATCTCATGGTCTCCATTTGTCGGTATGTTTATCGCGCGTGTTTCTAAAGGTCGTACTGTTCGTGAGTTCATTACAGCGGTACTGATTGTTCCAACGACAGTGACTATCATTTGGATGTCAGTGTTCGGTGGTATGGCAATTGATCAAATCGTGAATAAGGTTGGTACCCTAGGTCAAAATGGCTTAACTGATGTATCACTGGCAATGTTCCAAATGTTTGATGTATTGCCGTTTGGTACTCTGCTTTCAATCATTGCGGTTGTATTGGTTCTCGTATTCTTTATTACATCGTCTGACTCGGGCTCTTTAGTTATCGACAGCATTACTGCTGGTGGTAAAGTTGATACGCCTGTGCCTCAACGTGTGTTCTGGGCGTTCCTTGAAGGTGCGATTGCAGTAGCTCTATTGTGGGTTGGCGGTACTGAAGCCGTTCAAGCTCTGCAAGCGGGTGCAATCTCAACCGCATTGCCATTCACGATCATTCTATTGTTGATGTGTGTGAGCTTGCTAATGGGTATGCGAACAGAGAAAAGATAGACTACCTACTATTCGATTTTTCATTTTTTGAAGTTGAATACAAAGTAAAACAAAAGGCAGAAGAGGAAACTCTCCTGCCTTTTTTGTATCCGTTTTACAGCCTGATGAACCGTATATGTCGTCTAAATTGTCGTTGAAATGGCGCCTTGAATTTGGCGAAAAGCCAAGTAATTGGCGAAAGATAAGTTTTTGGTTTTATTGCAAATATAATGTGATGTGAAACTGTGAAATAGCTCGAATCGTTTACTTAAATTGGGTAGTATTCGCTAGATTTTCCACCACTCGTGAAACTTACTAATGAAATTAACACTTAAGCAGAAGTTGATAGGTGCTAGCCTATCTGCTGTTATCGTCATGGCAACAGCCTTGACTTGGTTATCAGCAAACCAATTATTTGAAGAGACTCGTAATGGCGTATACCAACGAGCTGAAAGCGTATCTGAAGCAGCATCTGAAGGTATTAAAAACTGGATTGATATTCGCACGGATATCGCATCAGCGTTTAATGACTTTTCACGAGAGGATGATGTTGTTCCTTTCCTTAAGCAAGCTCGTGTAGCGGGTGGCTTTGACGATATCTTTTTAGGTACTCCAGAAGGCGGAATGTACCGTTCACATCCTGAACGTAATCGTGCAGATTACGACCCTCGTCAACGCCCTTGGTACCAGGAAGCAAACGCAGCCGGTAAGCAAATTATTACAACCGCTTATCAAGATGCGATTACCCAAGCGCTTCTAGTTACGATTGCTGAACCTGTTCGTCATAACGGTAAGCTTGTTGGTGTTGTTGGTGCGGATGTACTTATTGATCAACTAGTCAACGATGTTATCAGCTTAGATGTTGGTGACAACGCTTACGCAATGCTCATTGATGCCTCTGACGGCACATTCCTAGCACACCCAGACTCAGCACTGAGCCTTAAGCCTGTAAGCCAGCTTTCAAACGACATTTCTATGCCTATCATCGAAAACGCAGTGCGTACGGGTAGCATCGAGATCATCAAAGAGCGCGGTGCTGAGAAGCTTCTTTACTTCACTAATGTGCCTAATACGAACTGGATTTTTGCAGTTCAGATGGACAAAGCAACAGAAGAAGCGAATCACTCAATACTTCTTACGCAACTCATTACTACAGCGGTTGTAATTACTCTGATCGTTATCGTGTTGGTTTCTATGTTGGTTAGTTTCCTATTCCGCGACTTAAACCGCGTTTCAGCGGCACTTGAAGAAATTGCTTCAGGCGAGGGCGACTTGACTCAACGTCTTGAGCTTAAAAGTGATGACGAAATTGGTAAACTTGCGGCAAATTTCAATCATTTTGTGGGCAACATGCACACCATGGTACTCAAGCTAAGTGAAGTGTCTGCTGCATTGGGTAACCAAGCACGTCAAACAGCTTCTCAAGCTGAAGAGCGTAGTGCTCGCATTCAGATGCAACAAGACGAAATCAATATGGTAGCAACAGCCGTGAACGAAATGGCTGCAGCAACACAAGAGATTGCGGGTAACGCTGATCAAACTGCACAGAATTCATCTGAGGCCGTTGGCGCGTGTGAGCACGGTACGGGTCAAGTTACACAGACTCAAAGCTCAATCCAAAACCTTGCACAAGAAGTTCAAGTTGCAACGAACGTGATTCTTGAGCTAGAAGAGCACGGCAATAGCATCAACGCTATCTTGTCTAACATTCAAGGCATTGCTGAACAAACTAACTTACTTGCACTTAACGCGGCGATTGAAGCTGCCCGTGCTGGCGAACAAGGTCGCGGTTTTGCGGTTGTTGCTGATGAAGTGAGAGTTTTGAGCCAACGTACACACGGTTCAACTCAAGAAATTCAACAAACGATTGAATTACTGCAAGGTACAACGGGCAAAGCGGTAAGTATCATGAACGATAGCCGAACGCTTGCTGAAACCAGTGTTGATGACTCAAACTCAGCGGCCGCTAGCTTAACGCAAATTCATGCTGCTGTTGAACGTATCAGTGATATGGCGACTCAAATCGCTTCTGCTGCAGAAGAGCAAGCGTCAGTAACGTCTGAGATTACTCGTAACACTGAAGGAATCCGTGACGTATCTAACGAGCTAGCAGGTGAAGCGCACCAAGCTGCAGAACAAGCTGCTCAGCTTTCTGAACTGTCTAATGAACTAGAAAATGAAATCAGCCGTTTTAAGCTTTAAGCCAATTGATAAAGCAGAACTAATAAACGTACAGTAGTGAATACGCTACACGTTATTTAGAAGCCGGATATGATATATCATATCCGGTTTTTTTGTACCCATTTCTACCAATGTGATAGATAGTTGGCCTAATATATTTGTATCAGAAGATATTTTCAAGAAGTTAGGATTTAAGTGGGCTCGCTCATTGGAGGACTATATTCAGGCGTACTGTTCCGCAACTTCAAAAGCTTTGTTTGGCTCTAGGAACAGAGCTGGCTATGACACTATTTGAGTATGGGCGATTTTATTGTATTTGCAACAACGAAAGTACTACGAGCAAGTAAGCCGGGTTCGCTGATTTGCGTGCCGGACTTATAACCAAATAAGTGTTTAGTCTCTTTAATTAATTTATCGTTGTGTCTAGTCGGTCAGCGCTAGTTAATTTTAAAGGTTTTGTTGAATTATATATTATTACAATAACACCAATGTAATTGTAGTGATTTTTATCAACGAGTTAATTATAAATTCCCGAATGTTTAAAACGAAAGCTTACACAAGCTAAGTATTCTCGATAGCTGTACTATACGAATTTCGGGAGTGTCTTTTTTTATTTTATATAATTGCAAGTAATTATGAGACCTGTTTTTGTATGTGATGGAAAAATCTGTTGCATAGAAATCGTTGTTATTATTTTTTACCGTAATATCGATGTGTTTAGCTTTACAATCTTTATAGTTTTTTGATCTTACTTGTTCTTCCATGTTCTTAAGATCTAATGTTCCTGTATAATCGACAAGGTTATATGAAATGTATTCT
>NZ_AJZM02000108.1 GCF_000272405.2 Vibrio tasmaniensis 1F-187 | reverse complement strand
AACGGCGGTATTTTTTATTACGTTTATTACATCATTCACCACAGAACAAAGAACATTCAGCAGAGAACATAGAGCAGAAAGACTAGTTAACGTGAGCTAATTCGACACTCTGCGTTTCGTTCGCCACTTTCCAATCTCCACCCAAGGCTTTATACACCGCAATCGTGGTGTTGGCGGTTTGAAGCTTGGCGGCTACTTGGCGATCTTGCATCGCTTTTTGTTGTCTTTGTGCGTCTAACACCGACAAGTAATCGACTAGCCCCGCTTTGTATAGCGACTTTGCCTTGCTCACCGCGTTATCAACGGCAAGGGTAGCTTCATCGATGCGCGTTTGGTTCTCTTGGCTACGGCCATAGGCAAACAAGCTTGAATCGACTTCTGCAAAGGCGCTGTCGACAGAGTGTTGGTAGTTAAGCGCTGCAGAACGGAACCTTGCTTCGTTCATTTCTACCATGGCTTCGCCTCGGCCACCATCGAATACATTCCAACTGATACCGGCAGATGCAGCCCAACCGAATGAGTCGCTACTGAACAGATCATCAAAGCTTCCAGCCGTCACACCTGGCGTACCCGTTAGGAAGAACTTTGGATAGCGATTAACAATGCTTGCACCAAGTTCTTCGTTAATGGCTGCCATTTCGCGTTCTGCGATTCGGATATCTGGGCGTCGTTCTAATAAGTCAGAAGGTAAGCCTGTCGGAATTACATCGTTCATTCGCGGAAGGGTGAATTCACCGACTAAACGTTGGTTTACGCTCGTGAGTGATTCGCCTAACAACACCGCCATACGTTGTTTGTGAACTTGCTCTGCTATTTCAAGTTGAGGAACAATAGATTCAGTCGCCGCAAGCATGGCTTTGGCTTGAGCAAGATCTAACTCAGACCCGTAGCCGCTGCGAACCACTTTGGTGACCAATTCTAAAGTCTGCTTTTGGTCGGCTATGTTCTCTAGTGCGATCATTTTTCGCTCTTGCGCGCCACGATATTGCAGGTAATTGTGAATGACATCGGCAGTGATCAAGGTGTTCAGGCCTGATTGGAATATCTCGGCTTGTTCAACTCGAATCGTCGCTGCGTTGGATTGTTTGTCGATACGTCCAAACAAGTCCATTTCCCACGCGATGCTCGCACCTAAGAATCCACCATCGTGTTGAGCTTCCAGCAACGACATGCCCGTTGCTGACTCAACCGCATCAGAGGCACCAAATACCGGGCCGAGTAGGGAGTCGTTCTCACTCAGTTGGTAGTTGTAATAACCACCACCGACGTTAATGGTCGGAACCTTGAATGATTCGACCACGCTTTTGTATGAGTTCGCCATGTTGATTCGCTCGGCTGCCAGTTTAAGTGGGATGTTCTGGCTTTGAACATCGGCCACTAACTGATTGAGCGTGGGATCATTGAACTGTGTCCACCAATGATTATGCTGTTCGTTTTGGCTCACACCGTCTTGGTTCACATCAGCTTGGCTATATAAGAACGTCTCTGCCATGGTCGTTTGCGGTTCTTCGTAATCTGGGCCAACCGCGCAACCTGTCAGCAACAAAGCGAGCGCTATGGGAGCTACTTTAAACTTAGTTAATGGATGCATGTTTATTGCTCCTTGTTGAATGAAGTTGTATTGCCGCTGTTTGAAGGCTGAGGTGTTGCATCAAGCACAATCACAGCGTCTTTGATTGCTTCTGCTACTGACTTTTTTTCTTCAGTTCGATAGAAAAGCTTGTACAGCGCAGGCATCACAAACAGAGACAACACGGTTGCTGCAGCTAAGCCTCCGATAATGGTTGCCGCCATCTGGTCAAACAGTAGGTCGCTTAACAACGGGATCATACCAAGTGCTGTAGTCAGTGCCCCCATTGAAATCGCCATTGTACGGTTCACGGTTGCTTCTTTGATGGCGTCAGATAGTGAGCGCCCGTTCTTACGTTCAAGTTCTATTTGGTCCATCAATACAATGCCGTTTTTGATGATCATACCTGTTAAGGTTACGGCGCCAATCAATGCCATAAATCCGAATGGTTTATCCAATAGCAATAAGCTGAATGTGGCACCCGTCGCTGCAAGCGGTAGGGTAGTGAAGATGATTACTGGTTGTTTGAAGCCGTTAAACATCGCCACCAAGATGATGATCATTAACAAGATTGCTTTAGGTAGCTGTTTAAGAATATCGCTGACGGCTTTATGCTCGTCGTAATATTCGCCGCCCCATTCTAAGTGATAACCATCAGGAAGGTGAATGGACTCAATTTGCTCTTTAACGGAGTTTCTTACTGCTGCAGGTGTGGTGTAACGACCAACACCTGCTTGTGCTGTGATGGTTTTTACTCGGTCACGACGCCAAATCATGGTTTCTTCACTGCTTAATTCAAACCCATCGATCACTTGGCCTAGTGGAACGCTGTGAATACCTAATAAAGAACGAACCGGAAGCGTTTCTAGCGATTGAATCGAGCTCTCTGTACCACGTAGTTGAATAGTGACCAACTCATCGTTTAAGTTCATACGACCCAAGGGCATACCTTCTGAAGCTCGCTTCATCGCGAACGCAATATCCGCACGGTTTATACCTGCAGAGCGCATCTTTTCTTGGTTGATGACAGGCTCAAATACTTTACTTTTCTGTCGCCAGTCGTCACGAACGTATTTGGTGTCTGGGTGTTCTGCGAAGATTGCTTTTGCTTGCTCTGATAAGCCATGTAAGACCTCGGCATTAGGGCCTGAGAAACGTGCTTCAACGCTGAATTTATCCGCCGTCGCCAATTTTAAGCTTCTAAAGCGAGGGTCTGCGTTCGGAAACTCTTCCATTAACCATTTATCACCGCGTGCAATCAATGGGCTTAGTGACGGAAAATCGGTCGCGTTAATCAAAATCTGACCATAGGCCGGATCGAACGGTTCTGGCTCTATAGTCACTGAGAAGCGAGGAGCACCTGCGCCAACATAGGTTGAAATACTTTCGACTTCGGGCTGTTCCAACAACCATTGTTCGATTCGCTTCATGTCTTCTGAGGTTTGTTCAACCTTGGCACCGTTCGGTAGCCAGTAATCTAGGAACAGGATCGGTCGGTCGGCTTGTGGAATAAAGTTAACGGCAATGTTCGGGATAGCTAATGCCGTCACTAATATCAACGGAACCAAAGCGCTCAATGCTTTAAGCGGATTATCGACAGTCCAGTTGACACTCTTACGGTATAAGCTGACTTTGGTGTTATCAGCTTGCTTGGTTGGCTTGATGAAGAACCAACACATCAAGGCCGTGAAGGTCATCGCAACTAGCCAAGACAGTAACAATGACGACGCGATGATAAGGAATACCGAGCTTGCGAACTCAGCAGCATCGGTTTTTGAAAAAATTACAGGGCTCGCACCCATGATAGCGATAACTGTCGCACCAAAGAGTGGTGTTGCTGTCTCTTTAACAGAGTCAATCGCGGCTTTAGTGCGGTCGATGCCTTTGTTGATTTTCACAATCATCATGTCGGTGATGACAATGGCGTTATCTACCAACATTCCGAGGGCAAGAATGAACGTACCTAGCGAAACTCGGTGTAAGTCAATCGAAGTCATGTTCATGTAGATAAGCGTCAACAAGATAGTCAGCAGGAGGCTCGAACCGACGATGGTTGCGCTTTTTAATCCCATGAATACCGACAAGACGATAAAGACAATCGCGACACTTTCTAATAAGTTGCTTACGAAGTTGTCGATCGATTTCTGAACTTCTTCAGGTTGGTTAGCAACTGTCGCAATATCAACACCTAGTGGTAAGGTTGTTTGAAAATCGTTGACGATCTGATTGATTTCATCGCCAAGTGATACCACGTTAACACCGGTGACTGGGCTCATCGCTAATGTGACTGCAGGTACACCGTTGTAGCGGTTTTCTGTCATCATTGGCTCTTGGTAACCCATTGTGATGTCAGCGATATCGCCTAAGCGAATTAAACTGGTTCCCAATTCACTTACGCCGCCTTTGATCATCAGATTTTTGATGTCGTCTAACGAACTGAACTCACTCGACTGTTGAACTCGGATTCGCTCAGTACCTACTGAAAACTTACCCGCATCAAACGTCATGTTTTGCGTATTCAACTGCGACCAAACTTGTGTGATAGATAGGCCGTATTGCGCCAACCTTTCATCTGGGATATCGATATGAACAACGCGTGGTTGAACACCATGCAGTTCAATCTTCTTAATACCATCGACGGTTTTAATTCTGCGTTGGAGCTCTTCTGCGTAACGTCTTAATTCTGCAGGCGATGCATCCTTACTGTGGATAGAGAAAAGCATGCCGTAGACTTCAGAGAATTCGTCTTGTACGACACTGATCTGTGCAGTTGAAGGTAGCAATAACTTCATATCAGACACTTTACGGCGTAATAAGTCCCACTCTTGAGGAAGTGCTTTTGAATTGAGAGACTCTTTTAGGTCGACAAATACCATCGACATGCCGGGGCGCGATAAAGATCGAAGCCTATTAAGTGTCGCCATTTCTTGGAGTTTGGTTTCGACGGTGTCGGTGACTTGTTGTTCCACTTCTTCCGCAGAAGCGCCAGGGTAGAGCGTTACAACGACGGCCGTCTTTATGGTGAAGCTTGGGTCTTCAAGTTTTCCAAGCTCAAAATAAGAAAACAGGCCTGCGATGACACTCAGTGCAGTGAAAAACAGGATGAAGGTGCGTTGTTTGATTGCAAAATCAGCTAGATTCATCATGGTTCACCTACAGGCTTTTAACTTGAATATTGGAGAAGTATTGTCCTTCCACCACGTATTGCGCGCCACTCACGACCACGAAGTCGCCATCGTTGAGCGTCGATTCAACACACACAGTATTTTCGGACATAGAAATCACATCCACAGTCACGCCATGAGCTTGTTCATTTTTAACAGTGAATACTTCCTCGATACCCGTTTGGTTGACTAACGCAGAATAGGGCAAACAGAAATTACTGCTCGCTTCTCCAAGTTGAGTCGTCAATGTGACCGCTTTTCCAGGTAATACCGATTTGTCAGTGGAGTCGACATGGTAAGTAACCGCATAGGTCTGCTTGATTGGGTGAGGTGACGTCGAAATTTCAGCGGCATAACCAACTAGTTTAGTCTCTGAACCATACCAATCTATGACAGAAGTTTGATTTGGTTTGAACTCATGAATCAAATTTTCAGGTACTTGAATTTTAACTTCAAGTTTATCTGGATTGTGGATTGTGAACACCGAGATGCCCGGCATTACTTGTTCGTACTGGTCAAAATTTGATGCCGCAACCACACCATCGAAAGGGGCGAGCAATTGGGTATAACGAATCGAATCTTTCGCACGGCGTATATTCTGTTCTACGACTTTAACCGCCGCTTCACTTCGCTCGTACCCGCTGATTGCACGGTCTAGGTTAACATCGGCAATCGCATTATCAGCGATGGCTTGTTTTACTCGTACAAGTTCGGATGTCGCCAATTTGTGTGCAGATTTAGCTTCAAGGGCTCGTGCTTGTAACTCTTCTAACGCGACTTGATAGTCATGAGGGTCTAACTGCGCAAGGGGTTGGCCTTTCTTTACTGAATCACCAACAGAGACCATCATATTTTGAATAGTGCCAGGCACACGAAACGCAACGCCAGCCGTTTCCGATGATTGTATCTTGCCAGTAAAAGACTTTTCAGCCGTATGTGAAAGAGGTTCAAGTTGAATCACTTGAATTGGTCGAGCTTGTTTTTGAGGCGCAGTCGCCTCTGAGTCATTACAGCCAAACAGGGCGGTTAAGCTTAGTGCAATGACTGTATATTTGAATATAGGTGTCTGTTGAAAAGTAGACGAACGTTGAAAAATAGATGAATGTTGAAAGATAGGCTTCATGGATTGCTCCTCTTGAATTTATGAAGCGATTCTATCTTTCTATTTCGTTAGGATAATCTAGCCTGCTCGTGAAACACTGTCACAATATTCATTACAATAGTTAGAGTTTCGGAAGTTCTTGTAATAGAAAATCAATCAAAAGCTGTGCTGAATGGCTTAACGCTTTACGCTGAGGGTAGAGCAACCATGCTTCTTCTTTTTGAAGATTGTCGTCGGGGAATAGGTTAATCAAGCTACCGTCTTTGAGCTGATGTCGCACCAAAAGTTCTGGTAACAACGCGATACCTCTATGTCGAATAACACCGCCTTTAACAAAGCCAATGCTGTCACTGACGACCGAAGGTTCTACTTTGATGGTGTGATCTTTGATGTCCCATTCTTTATCGATGTCCCCACTTGGCCACCTGAAGCAAACAAATGGGTAATTAGTGAGCTCTCTTAGGCTTGAAGGCTTGCCTTGTTTCTCAATAAATTCAGGGCTTGCGACAAAAATACGTTGAAGAACCATCACTTTACGGGCAACCACGTTTGCATCGCTCAACGTACCACCATGCATAGCGAGGTCTAACCCTTGACGGTACATGTCGACAAAGCCGTTACTAATGTTGCGAATATCAAGCTCAACCTTAGGATACATATCTTGGAATTTAAACAGAGTCGACTGCATGATATCGCTGGTTTCAGGCAATAGACCAATCTTAATTTGTCCGTGTGCAACCTCTGACAGGTTGGAAGCGACATGGTTTGCTTTGTCGAGCGCACTTAATGCATTGAGTAGTTCTTTGTAATAGAGCTCGCCAGATTTGGTTAAGGAGAGGCTTCGTGTGGTTCTAAAGAACAGTTGAATGCCGAGAGACTTCTCAAGGTCGTTAATTCTGCGGCTAACGTTAGCTCGCGGAAGGTCAAGAGCATTAGCGGCGGCAGTAAAACTACCCAGTTCGACAACGGTGGTGAACAACTTAAGATCTTCGATTTTCATAGGGTTGGTTTCGAATTTGGGTATTGGATGACAACAGTTATCGTATATCAAATAGTACATAAAATCGAAAAAACAGCGAATAATTAATAACCTATTGGTGTGTATGAGACATATGTACTCAGGTGACTTAATGAAAAACGAAATCACCTCATCGATACAATCAATAAGTACGGCGTTTATTTAAAAGTATGCATGATGTAATATCTTCGCGAATATAATGTTTGAGACTACTTATGTATAATTTATCTATGAAAATGAAGATGCTTTTGTCTGCAATTGTACCAGCGATGTTGGTTGCGATTGTGACTCTAGTAATTGTTATTAACTCCCAACTATCGGCTCTTGAATATGAAATTCAAGACTACCAAACGGTCTTAACCGATGAACGTAAGAACAATATTGAAGATGCAGCTACTATCGCTCAATCTGTAGTTGAAGATGTAGTTCGACGCTTTGGTACAGGTGAAGAAGCGCAAGAAGCGGTTAGATTCGCGTTAAAAGAAGCACGTTTTTCTAATGGCAGCGGATACTTCTTTGTGTTCGACGAAAATGATCACTACATTGTTCACAGTCTAAAGCCTCAACTTGAAGGTAAAGATGGCGGCGGTTTAAAAGATCCGAATGGCATCAAAATCACTGTTCGCCTACATGAACAGGCGACGAGAGGTGGTGGTTTCATTGAATACATTTACGACAAACCTGGATCGTCTGTCCCTCAACCAAAAATTGCTTACGCTGCTCCTATTTCGGGAACGGGTTGGTTCTTAGGTACGGGTCTGTATATTGATGACATTGCTAAGGCTACAGAGGTTTACCGTCAAGAAGCCAGTGAGCGTATGGAAACGCAAATTTCAACAATTGTCATTACTGCGCTTGCATTAGTAGCCCTAACTTGTCTGATCATGTCTTATGTTGCTTCACGCATGATTGCCCCAATCAAAGACATGCTTAATACCTTTATCGACATTGCGAATGGTGAAGGTGATCTTACCCATCGAATTAATGTGTCGGGTACAGATGAAATTGGACAATTAGGTAAAGCATTTAACCAGTTTGTCGGCAAGCTCCACAATATTATTACTGATGTTTCGAAAGCTACAAATAATGTTACGACGGCCACTGACCAAATAAGTAGCCAAACGGTTCACCTAAGTAATCAACTTCAAGAGCACAACCACGAGACAGAGCAGGTAGTGACAGCTGTTACTGAGATGAGTAGTACAGCAAACGAAGTGGCACAAAGTGCTCATCAAGTGGCTAGTGCAACGAATGAAGCTAACAATGACGCTCATAATGCTCAAAACCTTGTGCAAAAGTCGACACAATCTATTGGCTCTTTAGAACAGAATGTAGTGACCACAAGTCAACACATGAATTCACTCCACGACCAGTCTAAAAAGATAGATGGTGTGTTACAGGTTATTGGCGAGATTGCAGAACAAACTAACTTACTAGCACTAAACGCAGCAATCGAAGCCGCGCGAGCAGGTGAGCAAGGTCGAGGCTTTGCTGTAGTAGCAGACGAAGTACGTAACCTTGCAAGTAGAACTCAAGGTAGTACGTTAGAGATTAAGACCATGCTTGATGAGCTTCATAAGTTGGTTGAACAAGCGGTTTCGTCTATGGGTGAAAGTAGTAATACTTGTCAGGATGTTGTGACTTCATCAAATGATATTTCAGCGGGTTTAAATGATGTTAGCACCGCTGTAGCCTCAATCAATGCAATGACCGACCATATAGCAACTGCGGCAACAGAGCAAAGCTCAGTAACGGAAGAAATAAACCGTAACTTGGTGACTATACGCGACATTGTAAGTTCACTGCTGATATCGAGTGAAACATCAAGTACCGCTGTGGATGAACTTAAACAGGCTGGTGGGCAATTAAGCCAACTTGTTGGTCAATTTAAGCTTTAGATACTAAATAAGCATAAACACTCCAATATAAATTAAAAGTGGCGACCAATTGTTAAGCAATTTGGTCGCCACTTTCTATCAAGCGTCAGAGTTACATACCCTTAAGTAGACTATAAAAAACATCCATCACCGCAAACACATCCCACCTATTGTCCACGTCCATCGACCATTACTATGATTGTTTTAGAAATGATACTGAGATCAGCCACAATCCAAGATTTCATAGAGCACAGACTCAGTGCATAACTGTGGTCAAAGCCCACTTTACGACGTACATCATCAATACAGGTATCATAACCTTGATTTACTTGTGCTAGTCCCGTAATACCGGGCATTACGCCGTATGTGCGGTCAGCAAAGTAGGGGATTTCGTTCTCTAGTTTGGTGTAAAAAGTAGGGCGTTCAGGACGTGGGCCAATTAGAGACATCTCACCTTTCAATACATTGATCAGTTGTGGCAACTCATCAAGACGCGTCTTTCTTAAAAATCGGCCAACGGGTGTGATTCGTGGGTCATTCGCCGTAGCCCAAACGGCACCAGAACGCGTTTCTGCATCTTCGTACATACTACGGAATTTCATGATCTCAAAGATTTCCATTTTCTCCGGTGTCGATTTACCAACACGCAGTTGACGGTAGAAAATCGGGCCACGAGAAGTGAGTACAATAGCCATCGCAATCAATGGAAATACTGGCGCTAGCAAAATCAAAGCAATCAGTGAACTCACGAAATCGAAAGTACGTTTAGCACGAGAGATTTTGTATTGGTATAAGTTTTGGGTAGATAGCTGTTCAATATTCATCATAATAAGTCCTTAATGATTCGCTCGTGTCCAAGGTGAGTTTTCTAGCCCGATTAGGTAACGAATGCCACCAATGAAGTTGGCATAGTGTCCAACTATCAAATAAGAGATTAATGAAATAGGTTTATTTACGAGACGCTTTGGCAAGATGCAGCCAAGTACGCCAATGGTATACACGGCAACTTGAGCCCATAACAACACTTCAAATACCAAGTAGTTGTTAAGTAAGATTGAGCACACCAAGCACACAATCATTAAATATGGAGTGAGTAGACGAAGTCCTTTTCCAGAGAAGAACGCAAACGCGATGCCTTTGAACTTCGGGCTGAACAAGCCAAACAATCGAATCGCTTGTTGCATGTTACCCGCTGAAATACGAAGTCTCCTTTTGAAATCTGTTTCTAAATTTGATTCTTCTAGTTCCAGTGCGACCATTTGTGTTTCGTATTCTGCGATGTAACCTTGTTTAACGATTCGCATCGGTAGGATGAAATCATCATTAATAGTGTTGAGTGGAAGCAGTTCGAACAGGTGTGTTCTAAACAAGTAGAAAGCGCCATGAGAACCTAAGCTCGAACCTAATGAAGCTTCTGACTCTTTAACGGCAGTTTGATCCTGCCAATAGGTATTT
>NZ_AJZM02000107.1 GCF_000272405.2 Vibrio tasmaniensis 1F-187 | reverse complement strand
ACAGCCCCCAAACTTACGCACTTCGGCAATGATGGTGTCAAGCTCAGGCAGTTTATGCAGACTTGGCATTTCATCCATAATCACCCAGATGCGGCGGTCTTCATCGTCTTTGAGTCCCAAGATAGCGTTAGAAGCAATGGCAAGCCAAGTCGAAATCAAAGGACGCAATGAGGCGTGTTGCTGCGCGTTACTCGATAAAAACAAAAAGCCTTTTTGTTTGTCATCTTGTACCCAATCGGTGATAGAAAACGGTTTACGTTTGGGCTCTCCTTTCGTGTCTTTGTCATCCAAGCCATCTAAAAAGCGTAGGCTCTTAATGTAGGTAGCGAGCACCGACTTAATGGAGATGGCCGTCTTTTTGATGTCTTTCGAGACAAGGGAAGCAGACTCTGTGCCTTGCAGGAAATTACCCAGGGTTTCAAGTTCAGACGTGAGTATCAGGCTAAGCAGCCTTGCGGTCGAGCAGGGCTTGTCATCTTGGCTCATGCGATACGCCGCACTTGAAAAGATAGTCCGGGCGGA
>NZ_AJZM02000106.1 GCF_000272405.2 Vibrio tasmaniensis 1F-187 | reverse complement strand
GTTATTTACTACGATTGGTATAACGACCACAAAGTGAATTTGACCACAGTTTGAATCATTGAGTTGCTATCAGCTAGCTCGCACCTTTTTCATAAACTGTGATATCATACGGCGCTTTTTGAAATCCCAAGAGAGATCCATACCTTGAGCCAACAAATAAAACTTCTCGTTGGACTGGCTAATCCAGGTCCAGAATATGCCAAAACTCGCCACAATGCGGGTGCTTGGGTAGTTGAAGAATTAGCACGTGTACACAACGTGACACTGAAGAACGAACCAAAGTTCTTTGGCCTAACGGGTCGTATCATGGTTCATGGTGAAGATCTTCGTTTGCTGATCCCAACGACTTTTATGAACTTGTCAGGCAAAGCTGTTGCTGCCTTAGCAAAGTTCTACCAAATTAAACCAGAAGAGATCATGGTCGCTCACGATGAGTTAGATCTTCCTCCAGGTATTGGAAAGTTTAAAAAAGGTGGTGGTCATGGTGGACATAATGGTCTGAAAGACATCATCAGCAAACAGGGTAACAATAAAGAATTCTATCGTCTTAGATTAGGCATTGGCCATCCAGGACACAAAGATAAAGTTGCAGGTTATGTATTAGGCAAAGCTCCTGCGAAAGAGCAAGAGTGTATCGAGGCTGTCGTTGACGAATCGGTTCGTAGCCTAGACATCTTATTGAAAGATGGCCTACCAAAAGCACAAAATCGCTTACATACGTTCAAAGCAGAATAAGGTTTATATCATGGGTTTTAAATGTGGCATCGTTGGTCTACCAAACGTTGGTAAGTCAACTCTGTTTAACGCACTGACTAAAGCAGGCATCGAAGCAGCAAACTTTCCATTTTGTACGATCGAACCAAACACAGGTATCGTTCCGGTTCCAGATCTACGCTTAGATGCATTAGCAAAAATTGTTAATCCACAGAAGATCCTTCCAACGACAATGGAATTCGTAGATATCGCAGGCCTAGTTGCTGGCGCATCTAAAGGCGAAGGTCTAGGTAACAAGTTCCTAGCTAACATCCGCGAAACTGATGCTATCGGTCACGTTGTACGCTGCTTTGAAAACGAAAACATCGTTCACGTTTCAGGCAAAGTATCACCTATCGAAGATATCGAAGTGATCAACCTTGAGCTTGCTCTTGCCGATCTAGATAGCTGTGAACGTGCAATATTCCGCAATGCTAAAAAAGCAAAAGGCGGCGATAAAGACGCTAAATTCGAAACTACGGTTCTTGAAAAGCTACTACCTATCCTGACTGAAGGTGGTATGGCTCGTACTGTTGAACTTGCTAAAGAAGAAGTAGCGGCGATCGACTACCTTAACTTCCTAACGCTTAAGCCAACAATGTACATCGCAAACGTTGCTGAAGATGGTTTTGAAAACAACCCTTACCTAGACGCAGTTCGTGAGTACGCAGAAAAAGAGAACAACGTTGTTGTTGCTGTTTGTGCTGCAATCGAATCTGAGCTTTCTGAACTTGACGATGAAGATCGTGAAGAGTTCCTTGCTGACATGGGTATCGAAGAACCAGGCCTTAACCGAGTGATCCGCTCTGGTTACGAACTACTTACTCTTCAGACTTACTTCACTGCAGGTGTTAAAGAAGTTCGCGCTTGGACGATCCCTGTAGGTGCGACTGCGCCACAAGCTGCTGGCAAGATCCACACCGACTTCGAAAAAGGATTCATCCGTGCAGAAGTAGTTGGTTACGAACATTTCATCGAATTTGGCGGTGAAAGCGGAGCAAAAGATGCAGGTAAATGGCGTCTTGAAGGCAAAGAATACATCGTTAAAGACGGTGATGTTGTTCACTTCCGTTTCAACGTTTAATTACCGATAAACATCTAATAAAAGGCCAGTGAATTCACTGGCCTTTTTCGTTTTCGCTCTTTGCTAAAGAGCTTCTTATCCAAAACTTAACTTCCTATATATATCAGCATTTGAACCTATTTCTTGCTGACAAATACGCCTCTTTGACTAAAAAGAAACCGAACAGATGTTTATTCGTGATTTATTCAAAAAAAAAGTTGACGGGTTTCACTCAACTCCGCATAATGCGCCCCGTTCACAACGAAGCGGCAACGTCTCGAAATGAGCAACAATTTGGAAATGGCTACTTAGCTCAGTTGGTTA
>NZ_AJZM02000105.1 GCF_000272405.2 Vibrio tasmaniensis 1F-187 | reverse complement strand
GCCTTTGGTGGTGTATTGCCCTTTTTGACTGAGTCCTATCAAGTCGCCCTGTTTAATCATTGCATCCGCGACTTTTTTGATATCAAGGGCGTTGAGTTGCACGCCGCCTTTGGTGAACTCTGAGGCGGTGAGTTCAATGATTTTTTCAAGGTGTAACGCAGTGCTGTATTGCCCTAGATGGTCAATGGCTCTGCTGATCGCGGCTTGGGTTTCACCGAGTGGCGGGGTATTTTGCGCTTCCTTTACTTGTTGCGCCATGGTGACAAGCTCTGCGGGGTCATACCCTTGCTCTTTTACGGTGCTTTGCCACTGTTTGTTGAGGCTGTCACTGCTCTGGTAGGTTTTGCTTTTACGAGTATCGAGGTTTGCTACGTCTTTCGCCGCGCGCGAGTCAAAGCCTAAATCGAGTGTGCGTTGGTCAATTTGTTGTTTGCGAGTGGACGACGCATCAAGAATAGGCTGAGGGACACCGCTGATTTCGAACTGACCGTTGCCGACGCCTCGCGTGGAATAACCGAGGGTTTCTGCCTCTTTAGCTAATTGGCTCTGGTACAAGATACCGTAGTATTTTTGGAAGTTGTAAATGCGCTCGCCAGTCCCGTTAATCACGCCCCCTTTTTGTTTTAGGCTGGTTGATAAAGCGCGTAAATCTCCTTCTTTATCGCGCGTCATGTTAGCGGCTAGCGCGTGCGAATGCACTTGCATGTCATTTTCACGGCTGGTCTTATGGCGTACGACTGCAAATAGCATCGAATCCGTATTTTCGTATTCTTGAACGCCTTTCTCATGGGTGACTTTGACTTGTGCTACGTCTTTCTCCAGCTCTGTTAAGGCGAACTTCACGGCGTTATTGTGCGCTTCAATGAGGCGGCTATCTCCGCCAATAAGCGCAAGAACGCTGAGGGATTTGGGCGCAGAAAAGGTCAGGTCGAAGCCCGATTTATGATCATCTCGTTTTCCTTTAATGGTTTCACCGCCAAGACTGCCTGAGAGTACCGATTCTAGGGTGGCTTGCTCT
>NZ_AJZM02000104.1 GCF_000272405.2 Vibrio tasmaniensis 1F-187 | reverse complement strand
GTGGTAGTTACCACAACCGTTATATTAGCTCGCGACTTTCTAGGAGAGATTACTGCATCTTTCATCGTATCGATGTCATTCATTTACGCTTTGCGTGAAATCTTCAAAGATGATTTAAGAGACATACTGTGGCGCTGGCTGCGTAAAGGCAAACCCAAGTGGAAGCGTCGCTACTTTGATCCAACAACCAATAAATCTGTCGGCCATAAGCTTGAATGGTTGGACTACGCGAATTTTTCTAAGTTAGCAGACCGTATTCAATCAATACGTAAGAAACGTGTTGTTCAACGTGAAGAGCAAATTTTGCACTATCGTTCGCATACAGAAATGTCGACATCGACATTCATGAGTGGTTACGAAGAGACTCGTGAAACGGTATCGATCAGCCTCAGAGCACTGACACGCTTAATGGACAAGGGTTCAAATAACGTATATCGAATGAATGAAGGGCAAGTAAGCCGAGAATCAGTAGAAAAACGCCACCTGCTCAACCTGATCATTAAAGAGAACAATCACGATGATGAGCCTACCTATTACCGCTGGAAAATAGTCATGAACCGTTCAAAAATCGTTGATATCGAGCAAATCACTCAAGAATCATAACGTTGTTAGGATGTGCGGTACGGTATGTGGGTATTCAATTCACATACCGCTCCTCCACTTGTTCAACGACTTCTGTCGAACTATGATCTTCAGATTTAGCCCAACCTTATACTTCCGAGCTATTATCTAGCTGGGACTTTCTTAATCGAAAGTGTTAGCGTGAATTCCGCCATTGGTTCGTCGCCATGCAAAGATGGGCAGGTCGCTATAATGGTCACTGGTTGATTCACACGCTCGCCAGTAGACATGGTTTCTGCCAACATAGTGTTGATCAGCTCACCATCGTTACAAGTGAAGTGTACGTCACCTTCTGGACGCTTCAAGAAATTACCTGTCACCTCTTTAAATGCCAAAGAAATCTTTTCGCCCTGCTGCTGAGATTTACTCATAGCAAGGAAACCACCTGCTACGTCAGCTCCCACAGCTAACACACCAAAATACATGCTATTGAGGTGGTTCTTAGTTCGCCTTTTGAGAGGGATTTTCACTTCAACATGTTGATTATCCAGCGCGAGCAGTTTTGGTCGACATAGCCAGATCAGAGGTACTTTGAAAAAGCCAAACATGCTCAAGTAGAAATTTGCTTTTTGTAGAGGGGTCAGCATTCGGATTACCTAGTCAAATAAGTCATCAGACCAGTTAATCGATTAGCGATGTGCATGTCAAAAAAATGTTACAAAAAAGAGATATCATCGCATAATGATATCTCCCTTTTTCTCTAAGCTTTAGTGACTTAGATAAACTCATACAGCAAGTTGATTTATCTAGACAATAAGCTGGTTTATGCAGTGATAACTGTTTCTACACCTTCGAGATCCGCTATGAACCCTTGTAAGCGCGGGTAGTCCACCAGGCCTTGAGTCACAAGCAGGACGGGCTTCTTCGCGTTCAGTGTTGCTTTAACGATCATACTCAACAAGGTAATAACTGCCTCGTTTTGAGGATCAAAAGCGTGTTGCTGAGCTTCATTGTGCTTGTCTACACCTAAAGTGAAAGACGCTAAGCTATCAACGTTTACCACAACACCATCAAAATAATGCAGTAATCTTTCGCTTAGTAGCACTGCAGACGGCACATCGCACGAGAACAGAACTTTCAAACCATTAAGCCCGCGTGGTAAGCCTTGCTCTGCAAGCAAATCAATAATCTTAGCAGCATCGCTTAATGCTCGTACATACGGTACAACCACTTCAACGTTAATACCCTGCTCTCGCAGCGCTTTAATAACCTGGCACTCTAAAGCGAAAGCCTTGCTGTACTCGGCTGTCGCATAACGCGCAACCCCACGAACACCTAAGGCCGGATTTATCTCTTCGGCTTCACAGCTACCACCAAGTAGCGAACGGAAGCCATAGCTATCAGCACTACTTAACGCAATACGAACAGTGGCGTGGTTTGGCTGAACGGCTGCTTGAATGGCAATCACTAAGGTCGAAACAAAATGCTCATCGACTGTTTTATCGCCAAGGATCGCATCTAAAGAGGTTTTTTCGATATCAGTCAGTGTTTCTAAATGACTTTCAATACTTGGATGATAGAAGACACGCTCCATGACCAATTCAGATAATGAAACGTATAAGTGGTTGGAATTATTATTATCGTTGTAAGAAGGCAGCACATCACCTAAGACAAGTTCTGGGTGCAAAGTGCTTTGATTTTCTTGAGTCATTGCTGCTCCAGCATTTTTATGTTGTGTTCAAACGAAAATACCGATAGCTGCCTGTTAATACAAGTGAAAATCCCCCATTTGACGTTGGCCTGCTGATAAAAATGAGAATATTAGCAATAACAGAGATAACTTTGACTTAAGAGAGTTTATTCCTCTGTTCAATTCCGTTATCTTAACCACTTCGCAATAGAATAAAAAAGCTATCACATGCCATTAAAAACTGATGAGTTGAGAACCCAAGCTCTGGGTCCTATGCCAACTCCTGCCGAACTAGGCAATGCACACCCTATTACTGACGACGTTGCTGAGCGCATTAAGAATTCTCGCCGCCAAATCGAAGATATCCTAACGGGTCGTGATAATCGCCTATTAGTTATCGTTGGTCCTTGCTCTGTTCACGATACAGATGCGGCACTTGATTACGCTGAACGTCTAAGCCAGATTCAAGATCAATACAAAGATGAACTGTTCGTTGTCATGAGAACCTACTTCGAGAAGCCTCGTACGGTTGTAGGTTGGAAAGGTTTAATTACCGATCCGAATCTCGATGGTTCATACGCACTTGAAACAGGCTTGAATAAAGCACGTAAGCTATTGCTAGATATCAACAAGCTTGGCCTAGCTACCGCGACTGAATTCCTTGATATGATCACCGGCCAGTACATTGCAGACCTTATCACTTGGGGCGCAATTGGTGCTCGCACGACTGAATCTCAGATTCACCGTGAAATGGCTTCTGCACTGTCTTGCCCAGTTGGCTTCAAAAACGCGACTAACGGCAACATCAAAATTGCCATTGATGCGATTCGTGCTGCGCATGCTTCACACTACTTCTACTCGCCAGATAAGAACGGCCGCATGACGGTTTACCGTACTTCTGGTAACCCATACGGTCACGTAATTCTACGTGGTGGCGATAAAGGCCCTAACTTCGATGCTGAATCTGTAGATAACGCATGTAAGCAACTGGCTGAATTCGATCTTCCTCAACGTTTAGTTGTAGACTTTAGCCACGCTAACTGTCAGAAACAGCACCGTAAACAGTTAGAAGTTGCACAAGACATTTGTGAGCAAATCAAATCTAACAAGAATCAAATTGCAGGCATCATGGCGGAAAGCTTCATTGTTGAAGGTAACCAGCCAATGACAGATATCAACAACCTAGAATACGGCAAGTCTATTACTGACCCATGCCTAAGCTGGGAAGATACTGCAACAATGCTCGATATGCTTGCAACAGCAATTAAAGATAGAAACTTAGCTTAAGGAAACAACACAATGCCATCATTTGACATTATCTCTGAAGTAGAAGCAGTAGAACTGCGTAACGCGGTAGACAACGCAAACCGTGAACTATCGACTCGTTTCGATTTTCGCGGCGTTGAAGCAAGCTTTGATTACAAAGATGAATCAGTAAAATTGACTGCTCAAGACGATTTTCAACTGAAGCAAATGCGCGATATCCTTCGTAGCAACCTAACAAAACGTAATGTTGATCCTAACGCGATGGAAGCGAAAGCAGCAGACCAAACAGGTCGCACTTGGCACCAAACGGTTATCTTTAAGCAAGGTATCGAAACGGATGTCGCTAAGAAGATCGTTAAGCTAATCAAAGACAACAAAGTTAAAGTTCAAGCTTCTATCCAAGGCGACAAAGTTCGTGTAACGGGTAAAAAGCGTGATGACCTACAAGCTGTTATGGCTCTAGTTCGCAGCGGTGAACTTGGTCAACCTTTCCAGTTTGACAACTTCCGCGACTAATTTTCGAGTTTGAGCGACTGCTTATTGTGGTTGCTCATTCATCAGCACAATGTCGTGTTTAAAATCACAAAAAGCCACTTCTTTTAGGAAGTGGCTTTTTATTTATCGGTCAGTCTTATTCAGGGTCTCTAGCCGATTTGCAAACAACTAAAAAGCGCTCACTTCAACTAAAATCTATCAACTACCACTCACCTGAGCACTTTTGCAGCAGACAGTTTCAGGTCTTTACCTACCAATAGATTAAACTCTACGCTTGCTGGTGGAATAAACACACACACTCGTAATTTCTCAGCTCTGGCTTGCTCAAGCTTGGTTGATAGCTCTCCGCTATTAACATAGCTCTCTCTTTCTGCATCTCGACGGCATAAGTCTATAAATTCGAACGGACAATCGATTGGTGAAAGTACTAGCTCTGCCTCTTGCATCAGACGTAAAGCCTTCATAGAAAGTAGCTCAACATCTTCTTCAAATTCGATCCAAGTGACCTGCCCTTCACTATCAACTTGCTCAGTCAACGACTGTTGATAGTACGATTCAAGTTGATCCCTATCCGTCACTTGATTAATAAAACTGGACGACAAAAAGCGCTCCCAGAATTTTCGGCGTTCATCAACAGTAGGAAAGGACTCTTTAATTGAATTGCGTTTTGATGCACCGAAGTCCGCTATCAAACCTATGTTCTGTGGCAATACAGTTTCGAGTTTTTCTCTAATATTTCTCACCAAAACAGGTGATGCACCCCCACTTGAGATCGCTATTTGGATTCGTCCGCGATTTATCATTGAGGGTGTGATGAAATCACAATAGGGTAAGTCATCGACCACATTGACAAGAATACCCATTTTTTTTGCATCATTATGTACTTGATGATTTAGGTTTGGGTTGTCTGTGGTTGCCCACACTTGTAAGTAGTTTTTCGAGATAAGCTGTGACGAGTAAAAATTTTGAACCCAACGAAGTTTGTCTTCATCGGCTAGCTCTTTTAAGTAAGGTGCGACCTTAGGAGAAACCAAAGTTACATTAGCACCCGCTCGCAGCAAACTGTCGACTTTTCGGCAAGCAACCTCGCCCCCACCAACCACTAGAATTGGCTTATTCTCTACATCCAAAAACATTGGGAAATAACGCATGTTCTTCCTTGAGACTACTTCAATAACTATTCAGACATGCTACCAAATTTGGAGCATATTCATAACTATCCAAGCGTAATAAAAATATTTATTGACCAAATTTTCAACTTTCTTAAGGCTAATGCGCCACCAATACGACTTTAATTCAGAATATTTACCTAGCCCACCATCAATATAAAAACCTAAATCTCGTTGCACCAACAGTGTGAACCGTTGCACTATTTACATTCAGTTAACATTTGGTCATTCTAATTGTGTTCGGATTTGTGATTTCATTCAAAATTCTTTTTAAATTATACATTTGTGAAACTACGGATCCTTTCCTAACCTTATAAACAGTTGTTTAAATCGCACACGGTTTCATTTGCAAAATGCAACTCGCTTAATTTGAGCAACAAGGTCATAGACAACGCAACACACAAGAGACACTCAAACGAGTATGAGTATGAGTATCAGGTGTCACCTGGTTAACAAGGAAGGATACAAATGACAAATAAACTAACACTTCTTGCTTCAGTAGTAGCTGCATCAACTGCGATGATGGCAACATCAGCATCAGCGGCAGAAAGCACTCTGGACAAAGTCACATCCCAAGGTTTTCTAACTTGTGGTGTAAGTACAGGTCTTCCAGGGTTCTCTAACCCTAACTCAAAAGGTGAATGGGAAGGAATTGATGTTGAGTATTGTCAAGCTCTTGCAGCGGCTGTACTCGGTGACAAGACTAAAGTTAAGTATGTACCGCTAACAGCAAAAGAGCGTTTTACCGCGCTTCAATCTGGTGAAATAGACGTACTATCTCGTAACACAACATGGACGCTACATCGTGACACTGCTCTAGGTTTGAACTTCGTAGGCGTTAACTACTACGATGGTCAAGGCTTCATGGTTAAGAAAGAACTTGGACTAACAAGTGCTCAAGAACTAGATGGCGCTTCAGTGTGTGTTCAATCAGGTACAACGACTGAACTTAACCTAGCCGATTACTTCCGTAACAGTGGCATGTCTTACAAGCCAGTGGTATTTGATACGGCAGCACAAACATCAAAAGGTTTCGACGCGGGTCGTTGTGATGTTCTTACAACTGACCAATCTGGTCTATATGCACTTCGCCTAAATCTAGCTGATCCTAAATCTGCACAGGTACTTCCTGAAATCATATCTAAAGAGCCACTAGGCCCTGTTGTTCGTCAAGATGATGACAAGTGGTTCAACGTTGCTAAATGGACCCTTTCTGCAATGATTAACGCAGAAGAGTACGGCATCTCTTCTAAGAATGCTGACGAAATGCTTAAGTCAAAAGATCCAAACATCAAGCGTATTCTTGGTGTTGACGGTCCTAAAGGTAAAGGCCTTGGCATTCGTGACGATTGGGGTTACCAAGTCATTAAACAAGTTGGTAACTACGGTGAGAGCTTCGAACGTACTGTGGGTACAGGTTCACCACTACAGATCTCTCGTGGCGTAAACGCACTATGGAATGCGGGCGGCTTTATGTACGCTCCACCAATCCGTTAATAAATTTACAAGCATCAATTAGGGCGGACTTTTCCGCCCTATTTATTAAATGGATTTGAGGTTATAGCAGTATGAAACCTAATGAAACTATTTCTCCAACTCAAGAAAAACCACAGCCCAAAAGTGCCAACCTTTTTTACAACCCCACTTTTCGCTCAATTGTTTTCCAAATTCTCGCCGTCGCGGCGCTTTGTGCTTTCTTTTACACGATTGTAAATAATGCACTCACAAACTTAGACTCCCGTGGTATCGCCACTGGTTTTGATTTTCTCTCCCAAGAAGCTGGTTTTGGTATCGGCTTAACACTGATTGAATACGACGAAACATTCTCATACGGTCGTACATTCTTTATCGGTCTTCTCAATACCGCTTTAGTTTCAGTATTAGGCATCATGTTAGCCACAGTACTGGGCTTTAGTATGGGTATCGCTAGACTATCTTCAAACTGGCTAGTTAGCCGATTTGCAGCTGTCTATATTGAGATATTCCGAAATATTCCTCTTCTTCTACAAATATTTTTTTGGTATTTCGCCGTTCTACAAGCATTGCCTTCCGCTCGTCAGAGTATGAGCCTTGGTGAAGCTATTTTCTTGAATGTACGTGGTTTGTACTTCCCAGCTCCAGTGTTAGAACAAGGCAGTAGCATTGTCATCGCATCATTGATTGTCGGTATCATCGCTACTTTTGTTATCAACATCTGGGCTAATAACAAACAAAAGCTAACCGGCCAACAAACACCAATGTTGCGAATTGCTGCAGCGCTGATTGTGGGCTTACCATTAGTCACTTACTTTGTTATGGGTATGCCTATCTCTGCGGAGTACCCTGTTCTGAAAGGGTTTAACTTCAAAGGTGGTATCAGTATCATTCCTGAATTGGCAGCATTGATGCTCGCTTTAAGTATCTACACAGCGGCATTCATCGCCGAGATTGTGCGTTCAGGTATTAACGCGGTAAACCATGGGCAAACAGAGGCTGCTATGTCTCTAGGGCTCCCGCGAACAAGAACTCTTAAGCTAGTCATTATACCGCAAGCATTAAGAATTATTATCCCACCACTAACCAGTCAGTATTTAAACCTGACCAAAAACTCATCACTTGCGATGGCCATTGGTTATCCCGATCTTGTATCTGTCTTTGCAGGAACAACATTGAACCAAACTGGACAGGCTATCGAAGTAATCGCGATGACAATGGGCGTCTACTTAACCCTAAGCCTATTAACATCTGCTCTAATGAACATATACAACCGCAAAGTAGCGTTGGTGGAGAGATAAGATGAGTACACATCAATTTCAACCTGATCTTCCGCCTCCAGCGAATACTGTTGGACCTGTCGGTTGGTTAAGAAAAAATCTATTTAATGGACCAATTAACAGTGTCGTCACTGTGGTGCTTGCTTACTTTGCTTTCACTTTATTATGGGCAATAGCTGATTGGGCATTCTTGAGCGCTGACTGGATAGGAACAACACGCGATGCCTGTACTAGCGAAGGCGCTTGTTGGGTTTTCATTAGCGTCCGTTGGGACCAATTCATGTACGGCTTCTACCCAGAAGCGGAACTGTGGCGCCCTCGCTTTTTCTACGCAACATTAGCTATTTTTGTTGCTTTGTTAGCTTACGAAAAAACACCTAAGCGTACGTGGATTTGGTTATTTTTTGTAAACATCTACCCGTTTATCATTGCAGGCTTACTATACGGTGGTGTATTTGGTCTAGAGGTTGTTGATACCCATAAATGGGGCGGCCTACTGGTTACACTGATCATCGCACTTGTTGGTATCGTTGTATCACTACCTATCGGTGTCGCACTGGCGCTAGGGCGTCGTTCAGAGATGCCAATCATCCGCAGTATGTGTACCGTTTACATCGAAATCTGGCGTGGTGTTCCGTTAATTACGGTTCTATTCATGGCCTCGGTAATGCTTCCACTCTTTTTATCAGAGGGGATGGAGACCGATAAACTGATACGTGCGCTTGTCGGGGTAGTACTGTTTAGTGCTGCTTATATGGCGGAAGTAATCCGTGGTGGTTTGCAAGCAATACCAAAAGGTCAATACGAAGCCGCTGACGCTCTAGGGTTGAGCTATTGGAAAAAAACGGGGCTTATCATTCTGCCTCAAGCTCTTAAAATCACGATTCCTTCAATTGTGAATACCTTTATTGGTTTGTTCAAAGATACCAGTCTAGTTTTGATTATCGGTATGTTTGATGTACTAGGGATTGGCCAAGCCGCGAATACCGACCCTGAGTGGCTTGGGTATTCAACAGAAAGTTATGTATTTGTCGCGTTAGTGTTCTGGGTGTTTTGTTTTGGCATGTCGAGATACTCGATTTGGCTAGAAAACAGACTTCACACCGGTCACAAACGATAATTAACAAGATCAAGGACGTATTATGACGCAGCAAACAGAAAACAACTCTCAAGGTCTTATGATCGAGTTAAAAGACATGAACAAATGGTACGGCGAATTCCACGTACTTAAAAACATCAATCTAGAGGTTAAGAAAGGCGAAAAAATCGTTATCTGTGGCCCTTCTGGCTCAGGAAAATCAACGATGATCCGTTGTATCAACCGGTTGGAAGAACACCAAAAGGGTCATATCTTCGTTTCAGGTAATGAATTGACGGAAGACCTAAAAAACATTGAAGCCGTGCGCAGAGATGTAGGCATGTGTTTTCAACACTTCAACTTGTTTCCACATCTGACGGTATTGGAGAACTGTACTCTAGCCCCTATTTGGGTAAAAAAGATGCCGAAAGAGGAAGCCGAAGCCATCGCGATGAAATTCCTTGAGCGTGTAAAAATCCCTGAACAAGCGGATAAATTCCCAGGCCAACTGTCTGGTGGACAACAGCAACGTGTGGCAATTGCTCGTTCTTTGTGTATGAACCCTCAGGTTATGCTATTTGATGAACCAACATCGGCACTCGACCCAGAAATGGTTCGTGAAGTATTAGACGTAATGGTCGAATTGGCCGAAGAAGGCATGACGATGTTGTGTGTAACGCACGAGATGGGCTTTGCTAAAGAGGTCGCAGATCGCGTTATCTTTATGGATGCAGGTGAAATCATAGAAGAGAACAACCCTGTCGACTTCTTTGAAAACCCACAATCGGATAGGACGCAGAACTTCTTGAGCCAAATCTTGCACCATTAATGTGTTATGATGCATAAACTACAGAGGCGGCTTAGGTCGCCTCTTTATTTTTCGATGTTCTTTTTATTTTTCGATGTTATCGTTCGTTTTCCAAAGGTTATAAATCATTAGCCAGTAACTATAAAAGTCTGAACATCGAGTATTAGCGACACGTTATACGTCATTAGAAACACTTTGTTACACCTTAAGAAACACTTAACCGACTATTTTGATTATTATTTTAGGTATACAAAAGGAATGAAAGACTTGATTTTTCGAACTTTCAGCCCCATAAATGTACTAATAACTATTGAAGTCACCTTACGAGGAAGATTATGAACAGCCCTATGTTTTCACGCACAGCAACTCAAGAGAATGCTCTGCAAACCAATAAAGTGTTGCGTAACACGTACGCACTACTGTCTATGACACTACTTTGGTCTGCTGTAGTAGCAGGCGTATCTATGGCGATGAACCTTCCTCGCCCTGGTCTTATCATTATGCTAGTTGGTTTCTACGGCCTACTGTTCCTAACAGAAAAGAACCGTGACAACAGCATGGGTCTAGTCTTCACATTCCTATTTACAGGTTTCTTAGGCTACACCATTGGTCCAATCTTAAACATGTACGTTGGCGCAGGCATGGGTGATGTCATCCTTACTGCACTTGGTGGTACAGCATTAGCATTTATGGGTGCATCAGCTTACGCACTGACGACTAAACGTGACCTTTCATTCCTTAACGGTATGCTAATGGCTGGTTTTGTTGTTCTGCTAGTGGGGATGGTTGCAAACATCTTCCTACAAATGCCTCTACTGTCTTTAGCAATGAGCGGTATGTTCATCCTATTCTCGACTGGTGTTATTTTGCTAACAACGCAAAGTATCATCCGCGGTGGTGAGACGAACTACATCTCAGCAACGATTAGCTTGTATGTTTCTATCTACAACATCTTCATCAGCCTATTAAGCATCTTAGGCATTATGAACAGCGACGACTAGTCTACCTGTCGCTGAAAATATAGCCCAAGAGCCTGTCTCTTGGGCTTTTTTGTATCTATCAGTGCAATAATTCTTTAGATAGCTACAATATCTATTGAGAAATGCAAACTTGGTCATGTACCCTATCTGCATAGTTAATTGGATTCTGGATTAAACATGTTTGAATATAATGGCAAGCAAATCGAAACCGACGCTCAAGGCTACCTATTGGATTACACACAATGGGAAGAAGGTATGATTGAGATTCTTGCTCAAGACGAGGCGATTGAACTGACTGATGCGCACTTAGAAGTGGTACATTTTGTAAGAAGCTTTTACGAAGAATTCAAAACCTCTCCGGCTGTTCGTATGCTCGTTAAAGCGATGGAAAAAGCGCACGGCCCAGAGAAAGGTAACAGCAAGTACCTATTCAAATTGTTCAAGAAAGGCCCCGCTAAACAAGCAACCAAGCTCGCGGGTTTACCTAAACCAGCAAAATGCTTGTAAAGCTTAAACAGCTTTAGGTTGCTCTCAAGGTAAAAAGGTAAATACTGTAGTGCGCTAGCTACAGTATTTTAAATTCCCCTATACGCACATTGTTGCGCGTCTCGCGATATGAACAACAAAGCCTAGCAAATTGCGCACAAATGTAAATGCTCAAAATACTAGGCTTAAATAGCGTTTAAAGAATGTTTAACTTTGTGGCCAGCCAACTGGGTAGTTAAGAATTTCATCGAAGTCTGTTAGTGCTTCCACTTCTTTCTTCATAGTGCGTTGTCTATCGTGGATAGCAAAACCAAGCTCACTGATAGCAATCTTCACCTGCTTCAACTCTTCAAGTGTCATACCTTCATGATCTACATTGTTAGCATCTGTCCAGTATGGCGGCATCACAGCTGTCAGTAGCGTTGAATCGATGCGTAAACGAGCACTAGGCCCTGCATCCCACTCACCATCAATGGCTACAACAGTTTGAGTCTCTTGACCTTCTAAAGCAGCGCGCCAATTGTTTATTTCTGCTCGCTTTGCGTTCAACGCCTTCTCTTTGTTAGGAACCCAATCACTACCAACAAAGTCATGGTAAGGCGTTGGTGGCTTCTTGATCGTGTATTCATCAGTTACCAAAGACTTGTCATCAAACTCTTTATGAATCTGAGTTTGCTTATGGTAAGCCGTAACTTCTTTGAACTTGTCTAACACCTGCCATTCGCAGTCTTTTACATTAGCTTTTAAATCTTGAGTGCTAGGGTCATATGACGGAAGGGGAGCTAGCAAAGCACACTGCGGTACAAGAGGAGTTTTATATCCTGCTGGCACGCTAAGTGCAGTAGAGTGTGTGTATAGTAATGTGCTTGGATTATAGTGATGCGCTACTTCGTTCATTGATTAACCTCTATGCTGGGATTTTTCCACGTTCGATACATATATTTATATGACCAGATTTGGGGCGATTTTCGCTTGCCGTAGGGACTAATCTTGAAGCATCAAAATCATAAGAAGAAAGATACATCGAACTACCCGATAAAGCAGCGGATACGCCCTGAACCACCTTCGGTATCGATGACATCGCACCGTTAAATATGGGGGTGGTGGGGTTCCCAAGGAGCTGAGCATGAACTGTTTGTGTTGCTCCCGTAATGTTTCGTATCGCATCACCCTGAGTTTCACCCAAAGCCACACCAGAAGGATTACCACGAGCAAAATGACCCAAGTACCAGTTAGGAAGGCTGAACGTAGTCGAACCATCTCCGTCACCGTAATACATCGCGTACTGCTCTGGATTAGCGTCTTTAGTCGATTGAGCAATAACAAGTCCACTGGTTGCCGCATGAGCCCACAGCACATCATCTACTGCTCTCGAAACAATGGAACCATCAGCTTTTAACAACCAATCTGGAATTTGCGCAGAGTGGATTTCGGCCTTTTGACCAACGCGATATTGAAGTGAATTAACCGCCGAAGCTTCAAGTAGTTTCTGAAGGTGATCGAATTTGTCTGGATCGAATGCCACACCACTAGCAGAAAGCGCCGTCTGAAACTCACTAATCACCGCATTAAACCAATCTTGTCCTGGATAGCTTGGTGAGCCACTATCGTTGCTCTCACTGAAGTATCCAGCCGTACCGACTCTTGGTTTGAGCGCGGGTACGTTCTCGACCTGAGAGCCATTATTTAAGAGATGCATTACACGCTCTCCTCATAGATGAATTCATAGTACTTACCGCCCAACTTGAACTGGTTTAGCGTACATTCCAGAATAGCGGCGGTTTGAGATACTAACGGGGTTAAACAATCGTCTAGGCACGTTGCGTAAGCTTGTGTAATGCCTTTGACGCGAATACGTAATAAGTGGCGGTACTTCTCTTCATAGAGAGGATAAGTACAACCACGTAAACAGTGATGAGGGAAGATTTCTTCAACCTCAATATCAAAGCCTAAATCAGCGCCTAGCTTGTCGATGTTCCATGCTTGTAAGCCACCTTTACGGTGATACTTTTCAACCACAGCAGCACGGCGTGATTCAAACGTTTGGTTTTGAACTTGGCACTCTGGAAGCCCTAAATACTCTTCCCATTCGTCTAGTAATTGCTGCGTTGTTTCAGGGCGCATCTCTAACAATAAACTGTCAGCGCTTACTTCTACTGCTTCCAGTCTTGGGGCATAGCCTGCCGCGTACTTATGAAGGTCTAACGATGCTGAACGCTGCCACAAGATACCTCGTGGCATTTGCGCCATGATTGAGTTTGTCCATTGCTCTACAGAGTGGCCCATGTGATCACTCCAAGCTCATGTAACTCATTCGATACAGCAGGAAGGTCAGCATTCAGATCTAGCGAATAGTCTTCAATACCTGGTGCTGAACCTATAGCGGTGCGCACAGCACTTACAAGCAGCGTACTAGCAGGGCTTAACGTTTTAAAATAGCTGTTGATACTGGTCTGCACACTAGCGCGAAGCTCTGTGTTATCTGGCGTGATATTGATGTCTAAATCCGTCACTTTCAGCGTTAACGAAATAGGCACTGGCTCGATGCCAGCAGGGCGACCAACGTCACTGCCTGTTGCTGGGTCTTTATGGCGATAAATGTAACCAGACATCGCTTGTTGGTCGGTGACATTAGGCAGAATATCGGTACGGCCATCAAAGACGAACGCATAGCCAACCGTCGAGCCGCCTTGATAGGCATCGATAGCCCAAGCGCGAGTAACCCCTGCCACTTCACGGCACCATGCCACGTAGTCATGCACCGCGCCGCCCATAGGGGGATTACGCTTACGAAACAGCAAACGCTCAAGCACTTCAGCAACGGATTCTATTTCCGCACCACCTGAAATTTCACCCGTCACACCATTAGGTTGAATACCTGGTACGGTAGACACTAACGTCAGCGTTTCACCTGCCGCGAGATTACCCGCTGCACCTGATTCTTCCGCTTCTACTTCCACTAAAACGCTGCCACTGTCTGGCGCATTAGATAGCGTCACTCGATATAAGCGGCCATCAGAATGCGTCATCACAGTACCAACGGGAATAGGCACATTACCTGTAAAAGTAACGGGGCCAGCGGCATTCGTTGCAAGCTTTTGAATCACGCCTTCATAGCGCGCTGCATCGATAATGGTCTGGTCTTCAGATTCAGTAGAAGGGATGATTTGACGCACAATCCAAGATTGGTAATCGTAGAGATCACGAACGCTGCCACTCACAGAAGAGTTAAGCGCTTGCTCAATGCCAAACTTAGGTAAAACCTCATCTAACGAGGCTTCAATGTCGATTAAACCGCTTTCAATAAGCTGGCGTAGCGTAGGAACATTAAACGGCACGTTGCGCCTCCCATCGTTTCATAACGGTCAGTGAGATGACTTCGTTGTCTGGTTTGGTGATATTGATAGACAAGGCAAGGGTTTGAAAACGAGGAATAGAGCCAACCACAGACACGCTTTTTGCCATCTGGCCATCACCGCTATCAACCAACATCCAAGCCAGTGCATCCTCTGCGTATTTCACCGCACGGTTGCGCACATCGGTAGTCAGCTTTTCACGGTAAAGCAGCCAAAGTTTAGAGCCCCATGCCGCATCGTAAAACGTGTCACCAGGCCAGCCTCTAAAGTCGTTTGAATCGTCGGGTAAGCGGTCTGAAGTATCGGCGCGGGCATCGGTAAACAACGAGATCAAAACGAGGGCTGAAACTGTGTCATCTGCGACACTTCCGCCCTCGATAATGATTCCTGTGTTTTTCATCATGTCGAACACAATGCTCACGCTCATAGTTAACCCACTGGTGCTGAAGTATTCCTGTTCTCTGCATCTTTGTGGAAGTGGCCAAGGTAGCTAAAGCCGCCAGCGGTTAAATCTAAACCGCTAACAACGCTGGCAGAAGTAATGCCGTCAGTAGCAAAAATACCAAGGTCTGTAGATATCCCACCCGTCACATGCAAATGGCCTTGAATCAATGTTTCAGGGCAAATAATAGCGCAGGAATTAGCGACTTCAAAAATAACGTCGGTTGCTGTAACAACCACCTTGCCATCTTTGGTTAAGCGGATTTTATGACCTTCCAAATGGTAGAGGAAAACGTCACCGCTTTCACCCTTTGGACGATATTTTTTATCTTCGACGGCCACAGCAACCAAGTTACCTAGATTACCACCGATAGCCGCAAGAATGGCTTCAGAGCCTAGAGGTGGAAACGAACTGCAACCGTAGTTTTGAAAACGCTCGATGTCATCTACAGATTCATCCGCGTGCATCTTAAGCTGTAAGTTTTGGCGCTGTAAATCTTCAACCACGCCAGACACCACAGCGCGAGTAATCGCACCTGTAATGCGGCGTTTAATAGGGGCAAGCAATCGTTCAATATAACGTTGAGTTACCATTGACCACCACCTAATGTTGTTTGTTTTTCAACTTCAGCAGGGATGTCAAACGCTTCTGGTTTAACCACACTCACCACAGCCAGACGACCTGAATCATCTTCGCTAAACATGATCGATGCAATCAGCATATCTTCATCCAAACCTACAATCTCATCTTGAACTGGCACTACCGTATTGAAGCTCCATAGCTTGCCCGTTTGCGGGATTCGCCACCCTGTCACCGTGTACTCAGCACCATTGGAGGTAGCAATACTGCGTTGGCGTTCCCATTGGCCGCGCTTGGCTGCACCTTCCGCTGTGGTGATTTCTTCGTTGATAATAATCATTGGGCGATAGCGATTGATATCTGCATCTTTCACTTCGGCTTTGATACCGCCAACCGTTGAAAGTGCGGAATCATCCCACGAGCCAAACGAAGCACCGACAGCCTTAACCGTAAAGCTACTAAAACGCTGACGCCAGCTGAAGCGACCACGCGCAGCTTTCACATTCTCACCAAGGATTAAAGACACACCCGCACGCTCTGTACTTCTACGCACGATCACAAGGTTGCCAAACGTGTCACTGGTTAACAGCACACCACGCTGACGCGCTAGACGAGCCAACAATTCATGCGGTGTTTCACCTTGCTCGATTTGAATGCGAGGGAACGCCGCGCCCACATCGGTATTCACGATCACTTTAATACCGAAAGGCTTGCACACCACGTTAGCAATCTGAGTTAACGTTTGGTTGTTGAACTGCCCTGAAGGGTAGTCAATCGAGCAATCCACTAGGTCAGCGGTGTTGTCTCGACCACTGACCGATATCATCACCTGGTTTGCATCGTAGCTAGGCACCCAATCATCCACATAGCCCGTAATCACGCGCTCACCACCAATTTCAATCACACAAGGCTGACCTTGCTGAATCGGCTCCATGAAGGCTTTGTATTTATCGTCAGAGCCTTGCCACTTCCAAGTCAGTTCTAAATCAAAAGAGCCAGACATCGCATTGATTGAGCGAGTCACGCTGACCTTAGTCCAGCCCCCGTAAACATTACCGCCAGCTTTCAATACAATTTCATCTAACTGCGTTGTCATGAGCTAATCACCTCAATGGAATCTGAAGGCAAGATAAAAGATGGATTAGACAGGCCATTACGACGCACTATGCTCTGGCGCGTTTCAGTGTCGCCGTTCTCTTGCCATGCCACCAAAGAAACAGGCACCGTACTGGTGGGCGTGTAAATACTTAACTGTGGCAACAGCTCGGCTCTTGCTCTAGTATCCGCCAACACCGCTTGACGCAGCACACGAAACTGACGCCACACCGCAGAGTCACCAAGCTCAACGGCGTTCGCAGAAAGCTCCGCTAACTCATTGGCAATGTCATACCCAATCTTCTTGTACTGCTCACCCGTTAATACGGCTTTACGGTCAGCGCCAGAAATGCTATTAATCGACTCGTCGGTATCAATCAAATCAATGCCAATATCGGCATCACCCATTGCTGAAGCCTTAGAAACCGTCGCGGAATTCATAATCAAACGCTTGTACGCATCGGCATTATTTAGCACAGCTTGCTGCTTCACAGGGTTAGCCACGCTAGGCACCGAACTTGCGAAGCCATCAGCACTATCGATGTTACGGCTTAAACCACCAGTAACAGCCAGTTCAGCTCGCATACCATCCCAACGGTTTTGCACGTTCTGATAAACATCGAGGGCGCGAATAGGGTCAGTAACCACGCCTTTCACGTCTTCCAACAGGCCCATGATTTCACGCGCTAACTCACCAGGGTAGGCCAATAGGTTGCCAATGGAATCTTTGGTGCGCATAAGGCGATCTGTCCACTCACGCAGCTCACTAGGTAGTGATGGCAAACCACGAGTGAATTCATCCAAGTCATCTAAGAACTGATCAATCATATCGCCCACACCTTCCGTGGCCGTCTCATCAAATTCTTTCTCAAAGGCATCATTAGCCGCATCTTGTGACTTGGTTGATTCACCTTGCACCTGGCTTGCGGTATCGCGCTTTGAATTCGGGAATAGGTTTTCACCTTGCTCAAACACCTCAAAGCTAAACGTGGCTAAGCCGTCTGTTTTGTTGACTAACTTAAAGCTGCCTTTACCAACCTGAACCTTACGAACGCCAAACCAAGGATGAATCAGTTCACACGGCCCTGGCGTATTAATCGCTTCAATGATTTGTTGTAGTTTCTCAAAGTAGCCATCACCCACAGTACGGCCATTAATCATTTCTTGTTGAAGCACTTTACCGTTATCTTCGGTATAGCCTTGTTCACGCTTAGGGTAAGCATGAGGGATAGCACGGCGACCAAAGTCACCACTTGCATCATCTAAGAAAAATTCAACACCACGAATAGAGGCGGTTAAACGATCTTCAAATGCCATTTAAAGCCCCTTTAATTTGTACCCGTATCTGGGTCGATTTTAAGAGTCGGTGAAGATGAAGTAACAGAAGCTGTCACCCTTTCATCAGATACATCAACCTTAACGTTTAAGCTCCCACCAACTGAATAGTTAGATTGAGATTGGCTGCTCGGCTGACTGTAATTACCTGTCAAATAAGAAGGGAGGGGTTGGCTTGATGGTTCATTTATATAGGCACTTACTTTTTCTTCAGTGATGGCTTTAGAAGACAAATATGGATTATTGACTGTCCCTTCATTACTTGAACTCGACGAGAACCAACTTTTGAAGTCGTCTACCACATCCATCAATCCAGCCGAAACAGGGAAACCTTCAGGCAATTGACTTCTATCAACTTCAGATTGGCGACGAACATTAATAGGAGAGAAGTCAGGAATGATAGAAAGTCCATAACCTACAGTGGTCGCAGCTGCTAAATTAGAAAGGCTCATAAACCTAGACTTAGATGGCTTACCTCCTTTAGGGCTTTTCCCATCAGGAACGTCACCACCTAAACCACCCATACCACCACCTGGCATGTTTACAACAAACACAGGCATCGCGCCTAAATCTTGAAACCCACCTTTACCGCCTGCACCAGGAACGCCACCTTTACCAAATACGGTCTTAACCGAAGCGGCAATGTCTAATCCTTTTTTAGCAGCGACCAAACCACCGACAACCCATAGCGCAGTCTCACCCCACTTCAACCAGTTTTGAATGGTTTCATCATCAACACTGTTAATGGCATCAGCGAGTTCTTGAATAGGTTCAGCCAGCCTTTGATTGGCAAACTTATTGAATGAGTTATTCAGAGAGGTCATTGCACTATTTAGCGTGGCGGCATTCTTAGCAGCTGCTTCTTGCGTTGCCCCCAACTCACCAGTACCAGAAGTCATTTGTAGAAGAAGATCTTTGTTCTCTTGAGAATAAATAGAAGACAGACCTTGCAATGAAGTCTGGTCGAATACATCGCCCAACTTTAGCGGGTCATTTTTTGCAGCGTCTAACACTTCAAGCAGTAGCTCTACTGGCTCTCGTAGTTCTTTGGTGCCTTCTTTAAATACAGCGATGCCTTGTTTGTCTAGGAACTCAACTTTCTTTTTATCAGAGAAAGTGGCGAACACGGCTTGAATAGAGGTTAGTGATTCGTTGGCGTTACCTTTTGCCTTTGCAAATAACTGAACAAGGGCAGACATTTGTGTAATCGCTTCAGGGCCTTTGGCCTGATAGGTAGCAAAAAGCTGCTCTGATATCCCTGCCAAATCCTTAACGCTCACACTACCAATGGCGAACTGGCCGTACAGTTCATCAATGGTTTTCATTACCGCTCCTGAATCACGAATGCCTTTCTCTCGGAACTGAGCAAACAACGCACCCGTCGATTCAGCATCAGCGCCAAAGGCTTGCATGAACACACCCATGTTCTCTAGGTTGTCCATTACGAATTCAAGATCACCTGTCTTACCAAGCAAGGTATCAACGCCTGTAGCGAGAGTGGTTGTATCGATACGAATATCGGCTTGAGTAGAAAAGTCTTCAATAGATTGGGTTAGCACATCCACTTGGTCGCTCGACAGTTTGGCATTGGTGCCAATACGAACCATCTGAGCATCAAACGCTGCTACATTACGAACAGTAGCACCAGTAGCAAAGGTTGCCGCCATACCTACGTAGCGATTACCTAAAGCATCGACACCCCGACCAGCTGCGGCGGTCGAGGTTTTGACAAGCGTCATGGCTTTTTGATTTTTCTTGGCGAACTCACCCATCGAATTACCATACTGACGTGCCTTAGCCGCTAGGTTGCCTGCAAGGTTTAAGACAATATCGGTTTCAAGTTTCTGTGCCATTGGATTGTTCTCTTAGTTTTCGATAGGTTTTTAGTAGTCGCCGCAAAGGCATGGCAGTGGTGACGCTTAACGGAATTCTTGAACACATCGCAAGTTGCAAGTTTTCACAGACTTCCGGTAGCGCCTTAAGGTCGCCCCCTGTTTTCAAGCTCCTTGGTAATCAGCTCATCGAGTTCGCTTGCTTTTTCTTGCAGCATTTTAAAGTCGTCCTGGTGCAGTTTTCTCAACTCCTTAATAGAGATAGGCCCCTGAACACTGCCAATGTACTCAACCTGACGAACAAGAAGCTCAATGCCGTAAAGCACATCAGAGGTGTACGCCATGGCCACACCATCATTCACGATCACTTTCTCTGCCGCTAACTGCGCATCGATGTAATCACCAGAGCTTAACTCTCTTAGACCAACTTCATGGTGGACGGCTTCGCCCACCTTGAAACCATGATCCAATCCAAAGGTCATGATGGCCATTAAACGCGCTCCGCTGGGTTACCTTCGAACGTGCCCGTAATCTCACCAGAGTCACTTAACTGAAACGGCGCTTGTGGTGAGGCACTTGTAATCATGTAATCAACACCGTTGTCGCCTTCCCAAGTTAGCGTTGCGTCTGTGATGTTATTGATTTCAACAACATCGACATCTTCATCCGCCGCAATCACCACCGACACAGTAGAAGGCGTGAACTCTTTTGACTTACCCCAAATACGGTTTGGCCCTGCGTGAGAAACGTGAGTGAAACCACCTGGGTTCAAAGTAGAACCCTTCTTTGTTTTGAGTTGTTTGCTGTTAGCACGAACAACAACTTGACCAAGGATTTGTCCCATGGCGCGTACTCCCTATTAAAGTTTGAACTGCATTAGTGCGGCGAAGATACGGAACTGATTCACAATGTCTGGCTTGAACACACAGTTCAAACGGTTCTGATCACTTGTGTCTCGATACACTTCCAACGTCTCTTTGAAACCATCGAAGTCTTCCATCAAACCACTTGGCACCCAGTCAGTATTGGCAAGCTCTAACACGGCATTGCGCATAATCTTTGGTGTCACAACTGGCTGACCAGGGTCAAGGCGATCAAGTACATCGTCACCTGCCAATTTATGGCGAGGGAATCGGTTGGTCACCATGGTTCGAAGTGAGTAACGTAAGTAACCCAACGTCGCTGGCGTAGTGATATCAAGATAGCTTGGGTCTGGGTCGCCATAAGCATTCTGACGATACATTGACACTTCACGTTCAATCGCTACTTCATTGCCAGGTGTCACCATGTATGTGGCAATACCATCGTGCAAAAGTAGATTGCGCTCGGTCATATCCCACTGAGCGGTTTTAGCCGGTGGCAGCAAACTGGTTAGCACTAACGTTTGAAGAGGGCGAGCAGGATCAATACCCAGTGAGTAAGACGCTCGGCCTGCATAAGCGGCAGCAAATTCCCAAGGCGAGTTTGGCGAACTGTTCGTACCCATACACGTAAACAAGAAGTCATTACGCGCAGAGCCAAACGCACCAGTCTCAGCAAAGGTGCCACGGAACGCGGTGTAAGCAATGCCTTCAATCATCTTGAGTGGGCCCCAACGATTAACCAGTTCGTCACGTAGGTCATTCATTGATTGGGTATCGTTAAACGGCATCACGATATGGTTGTACCATTCGTTCGGAATAGCCGCGATAACAGCGCTCATGTCTGGCGTTCCTGCGCCGCCTGTCATGT
>NZ_AJZM02000103.1 GCF_000272405.2 Vibrio tasmaniensis 1F-187 | reverse complement strand
CAAATCTACGCGTTGGCTCTGCACCGCTTCTTACGCAGCCGCGTTGCAGATTACAGTTATGAACAACATTTTGGTGGGGTTTATTACTTGTTTTTAAGAGGAATGGACGGCCAATCTCAACAAGGTATTTTCTCGGCGAAACCTACATTGGCTTTGCTCGATGAAATGGATCAATTGATTGACGGTAAAGTGATAGACAGGCGTTCAGCACAATTGAATGACAATGAAACTGGACAGATGGGGCTTCTATAATGACAACAACGACCACTAATACCACCATAGAAACAGCGAATTCTGTTAAGCCAGTTTCACTTATCCCTGAGCAGCTCATGGATGTATTAAAGTTCCTAGCGGACAAAGGTTCAATTCGTCAGCTGGATTATCAGTTTGCTCGTTTTATTGCTCAGCAAGCGACGAGTCATTCTCAAGAGATCGGGTTTCTAGCTGGCGTTGTAAGCCATGAATTAGGCAAGGGGCATATTTGTACTCAGCTTATACAGCAGCATAAGGCAGGCCCTGAACTAACGACAGATCTAGCCCAGTTGCTTGGTTTGTACGGTGAAACGGCACTGCAATTGAACCAAAAACTGTTGGGTATTGATTGGGTGACTGTTCTGCAATCATCTAACCTAGTTGGAACAACGAATGACTGCATTAAGCCGCTAATGTTTGATGGACAACGTGTCTACTTACAGCGTTATTGGAACTACGAAGTTGTGTTGGCTGAAACTCTAAACCGTTTAAGTAAGCCAGTAGAGTTCAATATTGAGCAGAAGAAGGCTCTGACTGAAACGCTCAATCAGCTTTTTGCACGTAGTTACCATTTTCTGTTTAATGCCTTAGCCAAAGCTGAAGTAAACCAACAAACCTCTCAGGTGTTGCGTCAACAGTTAGTGTGTGACCATCTAGATATTGTCGACGAACAGGCTTTGGATTGGGGTTCTATCGATCAAGCGATTGTTCAAGCCAAACAAGTGACCGATTTAGATGTGCTGGATAGTCTAGTGCCGTTATCTGTTTGTTTGAATTGGCAAAAAGTAGCGGCAGCGGTGGCGTTAAGTCGTCGCTTCGCGGTGATTTCTGGTGGGCCGGGTACCGGTAAAACGACCACGGTAACTAAGTTACTGTCGGCGATGGTCGAGCAATCACTCAGCCAAGGTAAAATACCGACGATCAAGCTGGTGGCTCCGACAGGTAAAGCGGCGGCACGTTTAACCGAGTCGATTGGTAAAGCGATTGAGCAACTGCCTTTAGCACTTGAAGTGAAGGCCAACATACCGACGGAATCGAGTACCTTGCACAGACTGCTCGGTGCTATTCCTAATCGAGCGGAGTTTAGACACAACCGACGTAATCCACTTCACCTTGATATCTTGGTGGTGGATGAAGCATCGATGGTCGACTTATCCATGATGTATAAGCTGGTGGATGCACTCCCTGAACACGCAAGGTTGATTCTGCTTGGTGATAAAAACCAGCTCGCTTCAGTAGAAGCTGGTGCTGTGTTGGGTGATATCTGCTCGTTTAATTCAACAGGCTACAGCACAGCGCAAGGTAACTTGATTGCGGAAATGACAGGCTTTGATGCGATAGCTAAACCAAGGCAGCTCAAAACAGGATCGTTTAACCCTCCTGCGATTGCAGATAGTTTGTGTATGCTGCAGAAGAGTTACCGTTTTGATGCACGTTCAGGTATCGGACAGTTGGCAAAGGCGATCAATAACGGCTCTGCTAATCAGGTCGATCAAGTGTTTGCGAAAGGGTTTGCGGATATTGAGAATCATCCCTTGTCGAGTGACAGCTATAACTTGATGCTACGTACTTTAGTTAATGAGTATGGTGCGTATCTGAACCGAATGAATGTGCCATTGGAAGAGCTAGAAACTCAAGAAGCGAGAGCGAAATCGGTTCTCGATTTGTTCAGCCAGTGTCGGTTGCTGTGTTCCATTCGCGAAGGTGACTTTGGTGTTAAAGGCCTCAACCACAGAATCGAAAGGGCACTTGCCGCAAGACGCTTGGTGAATCCGCACAACGATGAATTGTGGTATCACGGGCGACCAGTAATGGTAACGCGCAATGATCATGGCTTAGGTTTATACAATGGTGATATTGGTATCTGTATGCTTGAGGCTGATGTAAGTAGCTCTTCTTCAATTGATGATAACTCAGCCCCTCGATTAAAGGTGTACTTTGAATTGCCCGATGGCAGTGTAAAAGCTGTACTACCAAGTCGAGTGCCTGATCATGAAACCGCGTATGCAATGACGATACACAAATCTCAAGGCAGTGAATTTGATCTGACCTTAATGATCTTACCGCCAGACTTCAGCCCTATTTTAACGCGAGAACTTATCTATACGGGTATTACACGTGCTAAGAAACGACTGATGATGTTCAGTGATACCAATGTATTGAAGCGTGGTATTAAGGTAAAAACAGAGCGAGTGAGTGGTTTAGGAAGTCGATTAACTAACTGACGGTCATTGGTTTTAGTGGAGGTGTTGCTGGAAGTAAAACAACGAAATAGCAGGGTAAATCGTATACACAAAGCAACCATCCGTGGTTGCTCTGAACGTTATTAGGAATCCGTGCCTAAAAACGCTCGAGTAAACGATATATGGTTTATTTTGTACTTTGCTTGGCAATTCAAAATAAACTCTTTTAGGTTCTCGCTCACAGGGAACACGCAGTGTACGTCTAACCCTTCTAAGAATTGGTTATCAGCCATATCCCAAAAACTTTGCAGCGAGTTACAAACAATGGTTCTCATATCAGTGTTGCTCTTTTGCTGTTTATATTAACGAGCAGACTGACTACTAGCATGCTGATCGTTAATGGGTATAGCAATCCGTGCAGTGACCACCTAAATGTCATAGGTTAAACATTCGGCGGCATTCCAATAAAAACGCTTGTCGATATTCATAAAGCGTGCAAATTATATACAATTATAGCTGTGAATGAAAGTGCATATTTAATAAATATCACATGAGAAACGATTACATTTGCAATGAATTCCTCATAAAAGTGAGATTTTACTCCAAATTTAATTTACACATTTAACGCTAAGATCTTGGAATTCCTTTGATAGTTGTACAGACCTTGCTTTTCCATTGGTAATTCATCAACAGTAATCTCATAAAAACCCTGTTCACGGAACCAATGAAGGCTGTGTGTGGTAAGAACAAAGATTTGGTCGATATCACGAGATTTGGACTGATGACGCATGTAATCAAGCAGTAACTGCCCACGGTTTCCATCTCGGTAGTCTGGGTGAATGGCCACGCAGGCCATCTCTGCCATGTGATCTTCTGGATAAGCGTACAGCGCAGCGCAACCAATGATCAGACCGTCTTTTTCGATGATAGTAAAACGATGGACTTCTTGTTCTAACTGCTCTCTTGAGCGACGAACAAGAATGCCTTGTTCTTCAAGAGGGCGAATGAGGTCAAAGATACCACCGATGTCATCAATCTGAGCTTGTCTGACTTGTTCGGCACTCGCCATGACCACTTGGGTTCCAATACCATCAAAAGAGAATAGCTCTTGGATCAATGCGCCATCGGCTTTGTAGCTGATCAAGTGACAACGAGGCACGCCTGCTCGGCAAGCGGAGATCGCTCCTTTCAAGAAGCGCAGTGTTCCGGTGCTCATGTCTTCGGCGGGGTTCTGGGATTCCGTTAAGCGTTCAAGAATTTGCTTGGCGTCTTTAGGGAAGAGTTCGGCGAGTACATTACCGCTTTCGTCAGTCACCCCTTGCTCAGAACAAAAGCCAATCAGTTTGTCGGCTTTCAAACGGATAGCAACTTGTGTCGCGACCTCTTCCGAAAGCAGGTTAAAGCTTTCGCCAGTGACTGAACTGGCAATCGGCCCAAGAAGGACGATGGAACCTTGGTCAAGGGTGCGATTGATCCCTTCGATGTCTATTCGACGAATGCGTCCACTGTGGCAGTAATCTGTACCATCATCGACGCCTAAGGGTTGAGCGGTAATGAAGTTACCACTCATAACATTGAGTTGAGTTCCTGCCATTGGGGTGTTGTTCAAACTCATTGAAAGACGAGCGGTGATCGCAAGTTGCAGTTGTCCAGCCGCCTGCATTGCAACACCTAAAGAATATTCATCTGTGACTCTAATATTTTTATGGTAAGGCGTATGGCAGTCTTGCTTCTCTAACAGTTGGTTGATCTGTGGTCTTGCCCCATGAACGAGAACAATCTTAACCCCAAGGCTATGAAGCAGGGCTATATCACTAATAATGTTGCCAAAGTTTCTATCGGCAACGGCTTCACCCCCCAACATAATCACCATGGTTTTACCACGGTGAGCATTTACATAAGGGGTCGATTGCCTAAAGCCTTTGACTAGCGCCGTACTTCTTAATTTCACAGAATAAGTCTTCCTTGTTTATTTATTCGATAATTTAGCATTTAAATTCAAATCTGAACAACAACTTTTTGGAATGAAGCGCAAACTATTCTCATCTAGGCTTCGTTTTATAAACTGTCTCAGTGTACAATGCGTACAGCATCCTTATGAGTCGTAAACGAATGCAAAAAAATCCAGTAAGAAAGAGTAAGATTGATGAGATCGCAAAAGGTCTCTACAGTGGAGCAGAGCAGCGCAACAAACCTAAATTGAGACGTAAGCTCATTGAACGCAGTTTAATGGTTTTAGCTTTGGTGGGTTCGTTTGCCGTCGCTTCCTTGTTCGCCGATGTGTTTTATAGAGTGCAAGATGCGATAACACCTAATAGTCAAATATATGGAACTTGGGTCGAGCAAGATGTCGCTCGTTATGCTGCGGACGAGTTTGTGCTGAGTGAAAATGGTGTGTCAGTGCGAGGCTCTGTTGTGTCGACTCATTTTGATTTTGATGGCAAGTACTTCGAATATAAGGCAGGCAATAAAACGTATCACTTTCGCCTAACGAATTCTGATAAAACAGAAATGATGCTTGTGTCGGATAATCACTATAATCCAGTCTTTCGCCTTAAAGGTTATATCGATAACTCAGTTCGATAGGTTATCTTACTGTAAACATTTACAATCTAAGATTGTGTTATCTGATCGTTTTTGTCATCCTCGATGCATAGAATATTTAGGATGACTCTTGTGATTAAAAAATGGCTTCCCCTTGTTGCTGCCTCTTTCTTATTTGGCTGTGCTCAACCCACTGATCTTGCCCAACAACACCTTGACGGTGAATTTCCCCGAACCTTGAATAAGGTCGATTTGGTTGAATCTAATAAACCAAGAGACTTCACCGCATTTGCAGAGCAAGCTGAGATGGTGGTTTCTAAATCCCCTTCGATGGCTAAAATCTATGAGCCGCTTTATCAGCAACTCAATGAATGGGCGGTGCTGAGTGGAGAGCCGAGTGAACTCGCTAATTTTGGCGTTCAAACTGCTCAATTAGGTGGTGGTGATAAACAAGGTAATGTTTTATTCACGGGTTACTTTTCTCCTGTAATGGAACTGCGACATGAAGCAAACGAAGAATACCGATTCCCTGTTTATGGGCTTCCAGAGTGTGATAAAGAGTGTCCAACACGCGAAGAGATCTACAACGGTGCATTAGAAGGCCAAGGTCTTGAATTAGGTTATTCAGCAAACCGTATCGACCCATTTATGATGGAAGTACAGGGCAGCGGCTTTGTGCATTTCGGAGATGATGACACGCTGCAGTATTTTGCATACGCGGGTAAGAACAATAAAGCTTACGTGAGTATTGGTCGTGTTTTGATCGAACGAGGTTTAGTGCCACGAGAAAAAATGTCATTGAAAGCTATCAAAGAGTGGGTATTGGCGAACGATCCTGAAGTGGTAAAAGAGCTGCTTGAGCAAAACCCATCTTTCGTCTTCTTTAGCGCGAGAGATGATCTATCCGTAATGGGTAGCGCTGGCATTCCTCTATTACCGATGGCGGCGGTAGCGGGCGATCGCTCTATCTTACCAATGGGAACACCTATCCTGGCTGAGGTTCCGTTACTGAATGCTGATGGTACTTGGAGCGGCGCGCACCAACTAAGACTACTATTGGTTTTAGATACCGGTGGTGCGGTTAAGCAAAACCATTTGGACCTCTACCATGGTATGGGCCCACGAGCAGGAACTGAAGCGGGTCATTACAAGCATTTTGGTCGGGTGTGGAAGCTGGGTCTAGATGGCAGCGCAACCGAAGCGCCTTGGGCTTTGCCTCCTGAAAAGGTCGAGTAAACAACAATAAAATGGGGCATTGAAAGCGAATCGCTAATCCCCTAGACTTTTAATTCAAGAGTGCGTATAAAACGCACTCTTTTCTTTTTCTCAGAAATAAATTGGCGGCAACAATGCGTGAATTGACCACTCCAGCTTCAGAAAACTATGACCAACGATTTGGTGGCACTCGTCGCCTGTATGGCAATAGTGAAGTCGATATACTTAGAGCAGCACACGTGTGTGTGATCGGTATTGGCGGTGTCGGTTCATGGGCGGTTGAAGCGCTTGCTCGTACTGGTTTAGGTGAGCTGACATTGATCGACATGGATGATGTGTGCGTGACCAACATTAACCGTCAAATCCATGCAATGTCAGGAACTGTCGGTAAGAGTAAAATCGAAGTGATGGCAGAGCGCGTTAAGCTGATTAACCCTGAGTGTAAAGTGAACCTGATCGACGACTTTATTGGTCCTGATAATCAGGCTGAATACCTATCGAAAGAGTTCGACTTTGTGCTCGATGCGATTGATAGCATGAAAGCTAAGGCTTCGCTGTTGGCGTATTGCCGTAGCAACAAAATTAAAGTGATCACCACCGGTGGCGCGGGTGGACAAATCGATCCGACTCAAATCAAAGTGGCTGATCTGACTAAAACGATTCAAGATCCGTTAGCGAAGAAATTGAAAGACACATTGCGTCGTCATCATAATTTCCCTAAGAATCCAGCGCGTAAGTTTGGTATCGATTGTGTGTTCTCGACTGAGCAACTTAAGTACCCACAAGCTGACGGCAGTGTATGTGCTGCGAAAGCAACCGCAGAAGGTCCAAAGCGAATGGATTGTGCGACGGGTTTTGGTGCAGCAACGGTTGTCACGGCTACCTTTGGTTTTGTGGCGGTTTCACGTATCGTAGAAAAGATCGTTCAAAAGCACGCTAAGTAACGTCTTCTTCTCAATTAACAATCGACTGGATATTAAAATGACCACATTCCCAAGCTTTCCATTCGGCAAAGAAATTACCAGTGATGATATTGTCGCAAAAATGCAGACTTTCAGCGGCTGGGAAGATCGTTATCGCCAGCTGATTCAGTGGGGTAAGAAACTGCCTAGCATGCCTGATGAACTGAAAAGTGAACAGGTTGTCGTATCTGGTTGTGAAAGCCAAGTGTGGTTGGTTTCTCAAAATATCGACGGTGTTTGGCGCTTTTGTGCTGATTCTGATGCGCGTATCGTTCGCGGTCTGATTGCATTAGTGATGGCTGCGTATGATGGAAAAACATCAGAGCAGATTCAAGCGTTCGATATCGATGGATACTTTGAACAAATCGGTTTAATTACCCATCTAAGCCCATCTCGCGGCAATGGATTAAAAGCGATTGTTGCTCAAATCCAAGAGCTAAGTGCTTAACATTTCTTAGATACACAGAAACAAAAAGGGTTGACGCTAAACGCCAACCCTACATAATTTCGCTACTCGCTACTCGCTACTCG
>NZ_AJZM02000102.1 GCF_000272405.2 Vibrio tasmaniensis 1F-187 | reverse complement strand
CCAGTCTTACTGGAGCAGATCACTCTGCACCACCCACCATGTTAGACACTGCTTGTACCGAGAATAGATTGTAAAGCCAGTTCATTGCTGGGTGGTTTGCAATTAAAGGCTCAATTAGCATCGCTTCAGTTGGCGTAAACTTGTAAATACCAATCCAAGCTAACACTAATGCTACACCAATCACGCCTAGGTTGTATCCGACATTACTCTGTTTTAAATCATAGGTTTGAACATGCATAAAAGTACTCCATTTAATAAAATCTCTGAATATGACCGCAAGAATTCAGATTAAATTTCGCGTTGAGAGTAATACTTAATATATTTATCTAGAGACTCAATAGATGGTGATTTATTGTTTTGATATTAATGCGTAGGCTAGTGATGTTGAACACCAAAGTCATAGGTTGGCGATAGTGCTGTTTTGCAGGTACTACGAGCTTTCTAATTTTTGTTTTCAATGTTAGGAATTTGGATTAGATTACGCTGATGTGCACCCTAATTATAAGAAGAGTATAACCAGTGAAAATCCATAGAATTAACCCGACCAAACGTTGGTCTGATGTGACTGTGTTTAACGGTATTGCAAGCTTTGTTGAAGTACCAGAGACGGATACAACGGCAGGAATTAAGAGTCAGGTTCAGCAAATCTTCGAACAAGCTGAAGAAATGATGAGTTTGGTTGACAGCGATAAATCTCGTGTATTGTCAGTGACTATTTACCTAACGGATTTCGCTAACTTTGATGCACTCAATGAAGTGTGGGAAGCGTGGTTCCCTGAAGGCTGCGCGCCAAGCCGTGCGTGCGTGAAAGCAGAACTCGCTAACCCTGAACTATTGGTTGAGATGTCATTCATGGTTGCTGCTGGTGAAAAGTTTCAATAAGCCGAAATCTCGGTAGATACAAGCGCTAGTAGACATAACTATTAATAAAGTCGACAGCGAACAGATAAAAAAAGCCACTCAGGTGAATCACTTGAGTGGCTTTTTAGTGTTCTACGCTATCCGAAACTAAATCGGATTAGGTATTAAGCGAGACCTTGATCTCTTGCCATCTGCTTCGCGATCTTCGGTGCATGCCATAGACATGGCAGCAAGATAAACGAAACAGGAACGGCAGTGATCACAATGAACGACTGCAGAGCTGAGATGCCGCCAGAGCCCATTGAGATAAGCGCGATAGCCACTGCCCCCATAATGACGCCCCAGAACGTTCTAACTGCTGAGTTAGGTTCTGTAGTACCAGTCATTACTACACTGATGGTGTAGGTCATTGAGTCACCTGTGGTCACAATGAACGTGGTCGTCAGGATAAGGAACAGGATTGCAATCAGAGTCGGGAACGGTAGTTGCGAAGTAATAGCTAGTAGTACAGCTGGAAGGTTGAAACCTTCGAATGCGCTAGATATTACGCCTGGGTTCTCTAATTCAAACGCTAAGCCACTACCACCAACAATGCTGAACCAAAAACAAGTCACAAGCGGTGCAACGATGCTGATGGAAACGATCATTTGGCGAATAGTTCGGCCACGTGAGATACGAGCAATGAAGATCGCCATCATTGGGCCATAACCTAAGAACCAACCCCAGAAGAATACAGTCCAGCCACCTAGCCACGCAGTATCTTGGCGGTATAGCGCCATTGGGATAAAGTTGTCGACCATTTCACCGATGCCTTGTAGGTAGCCATCAATGATAAAGCTGGTTGGGCCAACAAGGAGAATGTAAACGATTAGGCACACCGATAAGATGATGTTGTAACGGCTTACCAGTTGGATGCCTTTACTTAGACCACTTAATGCCGACAGCGTATACATTGCAATAGCGAATAGAATAACGACGCTTTGGGTAGCAAAGCTGTCAGAAATTCCAAATAGTTCGCTCAGTGCGTAGCTGATCTGTAGGCCAAGGAAGCCGATAGGGCCGATTGTACCTGCGGCTACTGCCACAATGCTGCACGCATCAACGACGTTACCAATCCAGCTGTTGATTGCCTTGTCGCCCAGTACTGGGTAAAGCAGGGTGCGTGGCTTAAGAGGAAGGCCTTTTTCGTAGTGCAAGTACATAAGCACAATCGAAGAGAGACCACCTAAGATAGCCCATGCAAGGAAACCCCAGTGCATGAAAGATTGTGATAGTGCATTGAATGCCATCGCTTGAAGGTCTGCATTGCCATACAGCGGTGGAGCTGAAACAAAGTGAGCAATTGGCTCTGCAGCTGCCCAGAACACGCCACCACCCGCAAGGAGTGTACATAGGACGATAGACATCCATTTAAACGTAGTCATTTCTGGTAGGGCAAGCTTCCCTAAACGAACATGGCCTGTGCGACTTAGTGCAAGCACTAAACCGATAATGAAATTGAGTAGTAGTAGGACTTGCCAGAAAGCACCGAACCATTTAGTTGAGTAACTAAAGCCGATGTTGACAAGTTCGGACAATACGGAGGTGTTGGTGAAAGCAAGGATGACAAAGAGGGTCAGGAAACTGCCACTCAGCCAAAAGACTGGGTTTCCGAGTTCCAGTTTTTCACCCAAAGATTGAGCTCTATTGAAATCGATAGAAGTAGATTCTGCGTTGATGTTTTCGTTGGCGACTTGCGTCAAGTTGGACATTATTTCTTCGCTATATTTGGCTCTTTCAAGCCTATGTATTTCTCCCACATTCGGATAAAAATGTGAGGCTCGTCAAAAAAGCCGCTGATACTAACATATTTGTAATCAAAAAGTGGGCGATTTCATAAAATAATCCCGAATCGCCAATAAATCCCTACTTTTTGGTTAGTTTTGATACGAATTTTTCTCAAACTCAAATCACATTTCTGACTCTTGAGACACTATTTTTTTAGCTTTGCGAAATAAATTAATATTAGTTGTTGGTGCAAAATAAGTGTCGAGTCATTGCATGCTATAAACAAATTAATGCGAGTCATTTTATAAATAAGGAATATTTTAGGTGTTTAATTGGCACTGTTACCTACAGTTGTTTTGCGAAGGAATTTAAGTGGCAAGAAAAGTGTCATTTACTTTAAATATCTTAAAACAACAACTTAAGGGACTGCAAACATGCACCTAAATCAAGGAAGAGTGGCCAAAAAGGTTTTTACACTCAGTACTCTCACTGCGTCATGCTTAATGGCTTTCAATAGCTATGCGGCTGTGGATTGCTCAACGTTAGAAGCGTGGGATCCTGCCACGGTTTACACCGGCGGCGATCAAGTTTCACATGACGGTAGTGCTTACAAAGCCAATTATTGGAATCAAAATAACAACCCAAACCAATTCGAAGGTGACCATGCACAATGGAAGAAGGTTGATGTGTGTAGCGGTGGTGGTACGCCCAATGAAGTGCCAACGGCTTCGTTAACGACTCCATCAGCCTCTGACATAATCACTGAAGGCGATAACGTGGTCTTGAGTGCAACGGCGCTAGATTCTGACGGCAGTGTTACCTCGGTTGAATTCTTCATTGATGGAACTTCAGTTGCGGTTGTAACAGCTGCACCTTTCGAAGCGGCTTGGGCTGCAACGTCTGGTAGCCATCAGGTTTCGGTTGTTGCTACAGACAATGAAGGCGCGGCTAGCTTAGCGAGCGCGGTCTCTATTTCTGTCGATTCAGTTACACCTGGAAATGAAGCGCCGACAGTATCGGTTGCGCTTTCTGCATCTTCGGTTGATGTTGGTGGTGTGGTAACGCTTACCGCAACGGCAACAGACAGCGATGGTACGGTTGATAAGGTCGATTTTTATGTGGCAGGTTCTTTAGTCGGAACGGCTGCGACAAGCCCATACACGCTTAACTACACAACCACTCAAGCGGGTTCTTTAGCGGTTTACGCAAAAGCGACTGACAATCAAGGCGCAACGACAGATTCAGCGCTGGCTTCTTTGACGGTGAATGGCGTACCAACGGTGAGCACTTGTCGACCTGATGGCTTGTATCAAACTCAAGGTGTCGATGTTCCTTATTGTACGATTTACGATGATGAAGGCCGTGAGAAAATGGGCGCGGATCACCCACGTCGTGTCATTGGTTACTTCACCAGCTGGCGTGCAGGGGATGACCCACAAGCTGCTTACCTAGTAAATGACATTCCTTGGGAACAACTCACACACATTAACTACGCTTTCGTGAGCATCGGCTCTGATGGCAAAGTAAACGTGGGTGATGTGAACGATCCGAACAACGCAGCGGTTGGTAAAGAGTGGCCGGGCGTGGAAGTTGACCCAGCATTAGGCTTCAAAGGTCACTTCGGAGCATTAGCGACAGCGAAGAAAAAACACGATGTTAAGACTTTAATCTCAATCGGTGGTTGGGCGGAGACCGGTGGCCACTTCGCCACTGATGGTAGCCGAGTGGCTGATGGTGGTTTCTATACCATGACGACCAATGCTGACGGTTCTATTAACCATCAAGGTATCGAAACATTCGCAACTTCAGCGGTTGAAATGCTTCGTAAATACCAGTTCGATGGTCTAGATATCGATTACGAATACCCGACGTCAATGGCGGGCGCAGGTAATCCGTACGATAAAGACTTTATGGAACCACGTCGTCAATACCTATGGGCTTCTTACCAAGTGTTGATGAAAGTGTTGCGTGAGAAGCTTGATGCAGCCTCCGCGCAAGATGGCAATCACTACATGTTAACGATCGCAGCGCCTTCTTCGGGTTACCTACTGCGTGGTATGGAAACATTCGATGTAACCAAATATCTCGATTACGTAAATATCATGTCTTATGACCTTCACGGTGCGTGGAACGATCACGTAGGCCATAACGCTGCGTTGTTTGATACAGGTAAAGATTCAGAGTTAGCACAGTGGAACGTATACGGCACAGCGGCTTACGGCGGTATCGGTTACCTGAATACGGATTGGGCCTACCACTACTTCCGTGGTTCTATGCCAGCAGGTCGTATTAACATCGGTGTGCCTTACTACACACGTGGTTGGCAAGGTGTAACTGGTGGTGAGAATGGTCTTTGGGGCCGAGCAGCACTGCCAAACCAAGCTGAATGTTCAGCAGGTACTGGTGAAGGCGAGAAGAACAACTGCGGCCATGGCGCAATTGGTATCGATAACATGTGGCACGATACTGATCCGAAAGGCAACGAAATGGGTGCAGGTTCAAACCCAATGTGGCATGCGAAGAACTTAGAGAAAGGCATTTGGGGTTCTTATGCAGCAGCTTACAAGCTTGATCCTGTTAACGATCCTTCAGATGTTCTAATGGGGACTTACACGCGTAACTATGACAGCGTGGCTGTTGCTCCTTGGTTGTGGAACGCAGAGAAGGGCGTATTCCTTTCAACGGAAGATAAAGATTCTATCGATGTGAAAGCCGATTACGTTATCGACAAAGAAATCGGTGGCATCATGTTCTGGGAACTAGCAGGGGATTACAACTGGTACGTACTCGATGCGAACGGTAACCGAACTTCAATCGATACAACCGAACAGGCGTGTAATAGCGGAAACGGTGAGTTCCATATGGGTAACACTATGACGAAAGCTATCTACGATAAGTTTAAGTCAGCTACTCCATATGGAAACAAGGTTGCAACGGGTGCTATCCCAACGGAAGCATTAGATATTACTGTTTCTGTAGGTGGCTTCAAAGTCGGTGATCAAAACTATCCAATTAACCCTAAGATCACGTTTACAAACAATACAGGTCAAGCGCTTCCTGGTGGTACTGAGTTCCAGTTCGATATCCCAGTGTCTGCGCCTGATAACGCAAAAGATCAATCGGGCGGTGGTTTGTCTGTGATTGCTTCTGGTCACACTCGTGCCAATAATATTGGTGGTCTAGATGGTCCGATGCACAGAGTAGCGTTTACATTACCTGCATGGAAAGAGCTTCCTGCTGGTGGTGTGTATGAACTCGATATGGTTTATTACTTGCCAATTTCTGGCCCTGCAAACTATACAGTGAATGTGAATAGTGTCGATTATGCATTTAGCTTTGAGCAGCCGGATCTACCACTGGGTGATATCAGTACTGGTGGCGGTAATCCTGGTGATGGCGGTACCAACCCAGGTACATGCGATACTGCGGGTTTAGCTGTATATCCCGACTTACCTCAGAAAGATTGGGCGGGTAACCCAAGCCACGCAAACACGGGCGACCAAGTGGTTCATAACGGTAGTGTTTACCAAGCAAACTGGTGGACAAGTGCCGAGCCGGGAAGTGACGGCAGTTGGACCAAAGTGTGCTCTTAATTTAATGCTAAGCAATGTATTTATAGACAATAGAGCGTAGTAATAGGTAATAAATGCGAATGCTTTTAAGTCGATTTATCAGGGCTTTAGTATAAATTAAGTTATCAATTTAAACGTAAAATCAAAACGCCGAACTGAATCCAGTTCGGCGTTTTTGTTATAAGTCACAGATTGCACATGAAAAGCGCTATTAATATCGACTATCGTTCAGTAAAATCGATAAATATGATATAAAACAATCTACTTATAAAAACAATAGCGTTACCTAAAATTTAAAAGCTATGAGGTGATTTTGAAAGTAAGACGTAAGTATATCCTCAACTTTTCCATCGTGTTGGCCCTCGTATCTTTGGTCCTCTCTGCTATTCAATTTAACCGAACCAAAGAATCACTTTTAGAGTCTAATCAATTCTTCTTCCGTACTATTGTAAACGCAAGCTACGACATCGTAGATACTACCGTTAACGAAGCTATTAAAACCTATCTCAAAGGTGTGACTGATACTGTCGCTTCTCACACACTAGGTGTCACTCCAGAACAAGAAGTTAAAGAAGTCATCCGAATTGCTAACGAATTGGTGATTGGAGAGTCAGGTTATATCTATTTGATGTCACCACAAGGTGTCCACCTGTATCATCCGTTTTTACAAGGGCAAAATCGCGCGCATTTAACCCATATTCAAACGCAACTGACCTCAAAGTCTGGAATGACTCAGTATTCTCATGCTAATCCACATGAAGTCGGCAAGCGTGCGAAGGTCGCGTATTCAGTGAGGCTACCGAGTGGTAATACATTGGTGGCGACCACTTATAAAGATGAACTCATGTACTTGGTCGATCTCGAAGCGCTTAAAGATAAACTAAGAAAGTATTCATATGGCGATAGTGGTTATGTATATATTGTTGATTTGCAAGGCGAGCTAGTCCTCCGACCCAATTTTGAACACGAACACTTGAAAGCCTTAATTGGTTATTCATCAGAGTTGCTCATCGATAAGGTCGTTGCTGAGCCTGAAGGGCATTTTAGTTACTCAATTTCAGATGACAACGGTACGACAAACAAAAACATTTTCTATAAGTTCTACCCATATCTGAATTGGATCATTTCTGCTGGAGTTTTGGAGCAAGAGCTCAATAAGAACCACAGTTTATTGCTAGTTAGTTTGATGACCTTGGTTATAAGTTTGCTTAGCATCATCGCCGTTTTGGTGCTTTACCTGCGGCACCGTCATTTAAAGATCTTAGATGTAGCTAGCTTAGATTATCTTACGGGGTTGAGTAATCGGCGGGACTTTATTTCTCAGGTTAAGGTGAGAATTTTAGAGTGTTCGCCTTATCCGTTAAAAGGTGTTGGTATCATTCTTCTAGATATTGACCATTTTAAATCGGTAAACGATCTACACGGGCATAATGAAGGCGATAGAGTGATCTGTGCCGTTGCAAAAGTATTGAAGCAATTTGCAAATGAAAATCGTCTAATTGCTCGCTATGGCGGTGAGGAATTTATCTTTGTGACTTTTGATTGCAATGAATATCAATTGTACGAGTTGTCGGAAGAGCTTAGGCGTAGCGTCGAAAAAATTGAGGGGTTAGTGTTACCTGTAACGGTCAGTGTTGGGTGTCGCTATGCAAATGCACTGTTCCACATAGAAGGCACGATAGACCAAGCTGACAAAGCACTTTATCAAGCGAAAAAGAATGGACGCAATAACACACAGGTATACAGAGAGAGTCAATATCGTATTGTCTGTCATTGAAGTTTTCTAAAACTGATAAGCATGAAAAAGCCCAAATAGAACGTTCTATTTGGGCTTTTTTAGAATTGTTTGAAAGTGCTGGCCGTTAATCTAAGCTTTTGCTGCTTTCATCGCTTCATTTTTTTTTTCCTTTTGCATTTTTGCAAGGAAGTAGATGTTCACACAAGCGATGAAACCGTTGGTTGCAACCACTGGCCATGCATCAATCATAACGCCGTATGCTGTGAATAGAGTACAGCCAACAAAGTTAAGGACACGCAGACGCACGATATCTTTCATTGTTAATGAAATTGCGACCATAATAGATGCCGCGTAACCTAAAATTTCAACCATATTGAATTCCATTGTGTGACCCTCTTAAATTTGCCGATGCTTTATCGGTACCAATTCTTCTCTTCATGAGATGATTGAGGAAGCTCCGTGCCCCGAATGGTTTGGTTATGTTTAACTAAGTTTACTATACCGAGTCTATTTCTGTGGTTAAACCCCCAAAATGAGTAGAAGTGAAGGTTAGCGATTACGCAAACGTTTAATGATCTTTCTATTAATATAATTACTGTTTATGTTGAAGGTCAAATTGATAATTATTCTTGTATAGGAAAGGAAGCCGCGAATGATAAAACGATTCATATGTGCAACAAAAGGCGTAAATAAAGTCGCGTTGTTGGCTTTGATAGCGATTGGACTGACAGCGTGTACAACCAATGAAACGACTCCAACTCACAATTATGGCGTGGTGACCAGTGGTGACTTTGATTTCATGAAGCATGGGGTAGTCACGTACTCATGGCATCCCGAATCAGAGCAAGTGTACCTTTCTGAAAAATATGACAAGACGGTCGTCACTGATCTTGTACGCGAAGCGATTAAAGAACAACTTTCATTGAAAGGTTATCAGTTGAAATCCGGGGCTGGTGATGTCGTAGTGGGTTTTGGATTAGCTGAAGAATCTGAACTGAACGATGAATCGATCTTTGATGCGATTCAGCTATCTACAGGTGTGCCATTTTATAGTGATGATGGAAAGGTAAGCGAGAAAGGATCTTTGTATATTGCTTTTTTTGTTCCTAATTCGGAAGTTATACAGTGGCAAGCACTGGCGCAGTCTGGTATCCAACCTGATTTAGAGCCGAGCGAAAGCAAACAGCGGGTTATGGGCTTTGTTGAAATGTTATTTAGACGTATGCCCGAGAGGTAAAGCGAAGTGTTGAATGCATTCATTGAGTCAATCGTTTTTGTGTAAAAAACGGACAGGTCGCAGATTATACTTTTTTATTTGTAACGAACCGTACAAATACGTAAAGCAACGTAAAGTTCGCGCTTCTTTTGCTAGCATTTGTCTATACTGAACAAAACGTTAACTTAGGTTTAATTCAATGAAACGGTTCTCAAAATACTCTCTCCCTCTATTAAGTATGTTCATTGTAAGTAACGCAGCGATCGTAGCAAATACTGCTGTCGCGGCACCTTCTATAGTACCAAGCCCACCTAGCCTAGGCGCAAAAGGGTATGTGTTAATTGATTTTAACTCTGGTGATGTGCTGGTAGAAAAAAACGCACACACTAAGTTGAACCCAGCGAGTTTAACCAAGCTTATGACCAGTTATGTGGCTGGACAAGAGATGAAACGAGGTAACATCTCTGCGGATGATCAGGTGCGAATTAGCGAAAACGCATGGGCGAAAAACTTCCCTGATTCTTCAAAAATGTTCATCGAAGTGAACACTGATGTCGCGATGATGGATCTTTACCGTGGCTTGATTATTCAATCAGGGAACGATGCGAGTGTTGCGATTGCAGAACATGTTGCAGGCTCACAAGATGCATTTGTTGACTTGATGAACTCTTGGGCAGCTTCGCTAAAACTGGAAAATACCCATTTTGCGAATGCACATGGTTTAGATGCGGACGATCTCTATTCAACGCCTTATGATATCGCTCTATTAGGCCGTGCGATTATTCGCGATTTACCGGATGTGTATGGTTTATACAGCGAACGCTCGTTTAGCTACAACAAGATTACACAACACAACCGCAATGGCTTATTACGTGATAGAAGCTTGACGGTCGATGGCATGAAAACAGGCTACACCTCTGGTGCCGGCTACAGTTTAGCGAGTTCGGCGACACAAGGTGAGATGAGACTTATTGCGGTTGTGATGGGCGCATCAAGCGTTAAGAGTCGTGAGTCAGACAGCAAACAATTGTTGAGCTATGGTTTTCGTTTCTTCGATACTCTAAACCCTCATCAAGGCGGTGACCAAGTCGCTGAAGAGAAGGTGTGGTTTGGTGCTCAAGATACGTTGAAGCTAGGCGTTGCAGAAGATACGTTTATTACGCTGCCTAAGTCAGACAGCAAAAAGTTAACGGCATCGATTGAACTAATATCTGAACTGAAAGCCCCGATTTCAGAAGGCCAAACCTTAGGCGTTGTTCATTACACCGTTGATGGTGAAGATGTTCAAACTCAACCTTTGATCGCGTTGGAAGCGGTAGAGCAGGCTGGCTTGTTCAAACGCTTGATGGACTACGTAAAGCTATTTTTTGCTAGTCTGTTCTAAATCGAGGCTAGTCTGTTGTAAAGCGAGATAGTGGCGACAAGTCGCGATGGAAAACCATAAATAGTATGGGCGTTGTGAGTAAATCACAGCGCCTATTTTTATTTCTACATCAATCAAAACACTGCGCCGCACTATCTTTATTAGCCGTAGCGGTCGGTTTCGATTACTATACGCAAAATTTAGCAGCGTAGTCACTTATGACGATTGAGATAAAGAACGTAACCGAACCCGAAGTAACATGTGCTAATTGTCAGGCATGCTGTTGCCGTTTAGAGGTTATGATCATCACAGATACAGGCGTACCTGAAGAGCATATCGCTTATGATGAATGGGGCGGCGAAACGATGTTGCGACTCGACGACGGTTGGTGTTCTGCTGTAGATAGAGAAACACTGATGTGTACTATTTACGAAAACCGACCTTGGATCTGTCGTGAATTCGAAATGGCCTCTTTTGAATGTGTTGATCAGCGCAAGGATGTAATGGGTTAAGACTTTATCTTAGCTATCGATGTTAGTTGAGCTCTAACTGTTCTTAGAGCTTTAACTATTCCTTGCGCTCAAATACTTCGCAAGAAAATCGATAAACACTCGGATTCTTTGGGGCAAATAATCGCTCGCATGATACACCACGTACATTGGTAGCTGGTTATTACTCCAATCTTCCAATAACCTTTTTAGTTCTCCTTTCTCAACATACTCTTTGCCCATCCAATCCGGTAAAGCAACAATACCTAAACCTTGTCGAGCCATTTTAAGTAGCATATCTGGGCTATCTGAAGTGAATATTTGATTTACTTTAATGGTATTAGTTTTGTCGCTCTTGTCGGTAAAACGCCATTCATTCGCAGGGCTCATCAGGGAGTAGGTTAAGCATTGGTGTTCGCTCAAATCTTGTGGATACAGAGGAATCCCTTGTTTTTCTAGATAATCTGGTGATGCGAAGTAGTGAACTTTGTTGTTAAACAAGAAGCGTGCTTTTAGCCCTGAGTCTTTGAGTTGTGACGCGCGGATGGCAACATCAATATTGTGTTCATTAAGGTTGACGATGCGGTCATCGATGCTGAGGTTAATGCGGATACCTGGGTGCTGTTCAATGAAAGCTTGAAGCGGCTCACTGAGTAACATCGATGAAAAAGCACTTGGCGCAGATATTTTAAGCTCACCTTCCACGGATTCTGTTTCACGCTTGAGCCTACTTTCTATGGTAGACATCTCTTCGAGTAAACGGGAGCAATAAGTCAGGTAGTCTTTGCCTGCATGGGTTAGGGATATTTTGCGACTGTTTCGCTGAAACAGCGTCATTCCTAAATCACTTTCTAACCACGCAATCTTTTTACTTACGGCACTTTGTGTCACGTCGAGTTTATTGGCAGTAGCAGTAAAACTGTTCAGCTGCGCAGTTTCCACGAAGATACGAATACACTCAATTTTATCCATTCTAGTTGTCCTATATCTTGTACCTAAACCCAATCATTCCAAATTGGAATCCTAACTATCATAAAACTAGCATTTATCGTTCTATTTATGAATGGTTAAATGATTCCACTAGGTTAATGATTCTTAAGAAAGGTGGCAACATGAGTACAGTAGTGAGTGTATTACTAGTGGTGTTCTTTTTATTGGCGAGTTCAATCAAGACAATTGCTTGGCAAAAGAAAGTGTTTGAAATCCAGCTTGGCTTTTTTAAAAGCTATGGATTAAATCGCGTCATCATGTTTCTAGTTGGCATGGTTGAGTTTACTGGAGCTGTATTGTTGCTCTGTGCTTTGGTTGGTTTAGCACCTGAACATACGCAACTGATGGGAGGTTTGATATTAGCGAGTACTTCACTAGGGGCGATTTACTTTCATTTGAGATTCGATACGTGGAAGGATGGTATTCCCGCGATAGTTACTCTGTTGGGTTCTGGCTTCTTGGTCATTGCATCGTACTAAGTTTATTCGACATGTAGCGATAGCTATGAGAGGCAAAGGAAATAAGAGTAGGGCACGAAGCCCTACCAAATGGAAACGGTTTAGAACTCAGAAGGCACTTCAAACTCGAGCCATTCACCGGTTGTTGGGTGAATCAGTTTTAAGTAGCCAGCGTGAAGGTGTAAACGCTCACGTTTGTATCCGTATAAGTCGTCACCACGAATCGGTACACCAAGGCCTGACGGGTGAGCACAGTGTACGCGCAGCTGGTGGGTTCGTCCTGTTTTAGGGTACAAGTGAACCTTGGTTTTGCCATTGTTGGTGCTGACCGCTTCCCAATGAGTTTCAGCATTACGTCCATGTTCATGGCAAACCAATTGTCTTGGTCTGTCTGTTATGTCGCCGCGCAAGGGCAAGCTGATATCGCCAGATTTGCCGTCGATTTCACCATCTAACAGAGCTGTATATCGTTTCTCTACGGTTCTATCAATGAACTGCTTCTGGATGTGTTTATTGGACTCTGCGGTCAGCGCCAAGATCAATAAGCCTGACGTCGACATGTCCAATCGATGGATAATCAAAGGGCCTGTTGCATCGGGATAACGCGCTTTAATACGGGTATAAACAGAGTCTTCGATAAACTTACCAGGAACCGACAAGAACTCCTCGGGTTTATTCACCACCACGATCTCGTCATCTTCATAGACAATATCAAACGACTTACCAACCGCAGGGTTCACGATAAGCGGGTTCTCTTCTAATTCGATGCCGTTTAACTGGTGGTCGAGGATCTCGAAGCTTTTACTTTGGCAAACCGGGTACAGGTTTGCGTGCTGGCGAATGACAGCCGTTGGAGGCAATCCCCACCAAAACTCAGACAATGCTAATGGCTGAAAGCCGTGTTCAAAAGCAAAATTAAGCAGCTTAGGTAGGCAGCAGTCGCCAGAGCCTTCAAGAGCGTCTTTGCCATCTAACAATTCAAGCAGGTTCTTTGATTCGAGAGCTTGGTTGTTAAAGCGATAATGAGACAACCGTTGCGCTTCTAATTCGGCTGAGATCGCTTGGTACTCTTGCTTGCGGCTCGTGAGTTCGCTTTCGATAGCATCAACTTGCGACTGGCGTTCTGCGATCTTTTGTTTCAACTCGATTCTAAGTGCTTTTAAGTCGCGTTTCTCTTGGCTGCTTTGATTGCCCAGTTGTTTGAGCAAATTCGCTGCTGACTCTAGATTCCCCAATGCCTTTTCTTGATTGGCTTGTTCTCTGAGTTCGTTACGCTGAGATTTGTTTGCTGCCATGGCTAATTGAAAGGCTTCGATAGCTTGTGCTGATTCGATTTTTAACTCTTCAAATTCAGCCAATAATGCGTCTAGGTTGTGCGACTGTTGTAGTTTTTCAATGTCATCCGCTAGTTGCGATTGGCGAGCAAGGTTTGCACTGTTGTGAGATTGAAACTGTTCTGAATCGAAGGCTGATGGAACAAAGTTAATGTTGTTTAACTGAGAGGCCAAAGACGGATATAACTGCAAACCTGAAAACGCAGAAAGGTAACCTAGCTCTTGTGTAGTTGGGTTCTGAACAAGAAGCACGGCGTAGAGGTTGCCTTGCGATGTTTCATTCACACCGCAGTCGAGTAACGACTGCTGAAGTTGCTGCATGGCAAACTCACACGTTGGATGTGGTGTGTAGTAGTACGGAAACGTAAAACGAGTCGGTAGCGGTAAGTCTACATTCGTATTGTCGTTTTTTAGGTGCAGTGGTGTGTATTGAGCAAGGTTTGCTGACATGAAGATCAAACTCTATGGCTGTTCAGTTAGAGTTCGGTATTGTTGTCGAAATGAAGGCAAATGAGAAGCCAAAGCGAAAGATAAATCGGCTTTGGCTTCATTTAGTTGCTTGTGCTTATCCGAAGCGCGTCCGAGCTTGATTGAAACTCGATCAGTTCGAGTGTTCTAGCTCTAGTTGCTCGGCTTTTTGGTAAGCAGGGTGGCTCGTTAAAAGATCACCGTATTTAGCAATGTTAGGGTAGAGCGCAGTGGCACCGAAGTTACCCACGATTTCTACGATGAACGACATCATGAAATCGGCACCCGTCAGAGTATCAGCAACAAGGTAAGTTTTACCTTCAAGCGCTTCGTTGACAAAGGTTAGGATCTTTTGGTTTTCATCATCAGCGTAGCCGCCAAGGAAATTAGTCTCGCAACCGTCTTTCATCACAAAGATTTTAAGTAGCATTGGCAGAATACCAGAGCTTTCAGCGAAGTGAAGCCACTGTGAGTATTCCACGTAGTCAGCGGTGCCGCGCACTGGTGCGAACTTACCTTGACCGTATTTGTCGATTAGGTACTCGGTGATAGCACCAGATTCGCTGATCACGACGCCATCGTCATCAATAACCGGAGATTTACCAAGAGGATGAACGGCCTTCAATTCTGGTGGCGCTAGAAACGTTACACTGTCTCGTTGGTATGGTTTGATTTGGTAATCTACTCCAAGCTCTTCCAATAGCCAGATGATGCGTTTTGAGCGAGATTTGTTTAGGTGATGCAAAGTAATCATGATTTTACCTAGTTAACTGGTTCAGTTTTTGAATTTATTTAGCTTCGTTTGTTTTGATAACAAGCTTACCGAAGTTTTGGCCTTCCAATAGACCCATGAATGCTTGTGGCGCCTCGTCTAGGCCTTCAACTAGGTGCTCACGGTAATGCATCTTGCCTTGAGACAACCATTCTGTCATTTGAACAGCAAACTCATTGTAACGGTGTGCGTAATCATCAAAGATAATGAAACCTTGCATCTTAATACGCTTGACCAAAAGAGTGCCCATAAGGCTAGACATGCGATCTGGGCCTTCAGGAAGTGATGTCGCATTGTATTGTGAAATAAGGCCACAAACAGGAATGCGAGCACCAGTGTTAAGCAACGGCATTACCGCATCGAACACCTTGCCGCCAACGTTTTCAAAATAAACGTCGATGCCGTTGCTACATGCTTTAGCCAGTTGCTCCGCGAAGTCGTCGGCTTTGTGGTCGATACATTCATCAAAACCAAGCACTTCTTTCGCGTACTGACATTTCTCTTGACCACCAGCAACGCCAATGACACGACAGCCTTTTAATTTTCCGATTTGGCCAACGGTTGCGCCTACTGCACCTGTTGCAGCCGCAACGACTAGAGTGTCGCCTTCTTTAGGTTGGCCGATATCAAGTAAGCCCATGTACGCAGTAAAGCCTGGCATACCCATGATGCCTAGTGCGTAAGAAGGGTGTGTTGGCTCTTTACCTAGTTTGATTAGGCCTTCACCATCAGACACACCAAGATCTTGCCAACCGGTGTAAGCCAGTACCCATTCGCCAACTTCAAAATCGCTATTGTTTGACTCTTCAACCTGACACACGGTTGCACCGACCATCACTTCATCAATCGCAACAGGGTTTGCGTAAGATTTAGCATCGCTCATTCGGCCACGCATGTACGGGTCTAGAGAAAGGTAAACTGAGCGAAGTAACATCTCGCCGTCTTTAATTGTTGGTGCGGCTACTGTCTCCAAACGGAAGTTATCTTGAGTCGGTGCGCCTACTGGGCGAGAAGCCAATACGATGCGGCGGTTGTCTTGTTGAGTCATTGGGTATCCTTAATTTTATATTATGTTTATTTAGAATTAGACCAGTCGTCTAGTTTTGTTGTCTAAAAATCCCGCCGTCATCAAATGATAAGAGGGCGGGTTATCTGTCGTTAGTAAAGACTAAACACACTACGTGGTTAGTTTTTACCTTTTAAAATCTGTTGGGTTAGGTTTAAAGCTGATTCTAAGCTACGTGAACTCTGGCTTAGTTTGCTTAATAAGCTTGCGCCTAACCACATAGAATATAGATTTTGAGCGGTTTCTTGGCTCTCTTCAACCTTTATCGAGCCATCATCAATACCACCGACAATGCACTGCTCGATGGTATGCGTCACTTTCTCAGCACCTTTCAATAGCGCTTGGCGCATAGGATCAGAAAGATCAGAAACTTCGGCGCTGAGCTTAACGACTAAGCATTTATGAGCGTTACAAGTACCGTTTTCAATCTGTGACCATCGAGTGAAATAACTGATAATTCTCTGGTAATGGTTGCCTTCACCATGAACCAAAATAGTTTCAACTCTGCTGATGTAGGTCCCAAAATAGTGCTGGATCAGAGCCTCGCCAAATTGCTCTTTAGATTTAAAGTAGTGGTAAAACGATCCTTTTGGAACATCCGCTTCTTTAAGCAATTGCGATAAGCCAACGCCGTTAAAGCCGTTGTTCACTATTAATTGGTAGCCAACATCTAAAACATGCAGGCGTGTGTCGTTCGTTTTATCGTTCATGGGCTTACTATAAGTTAAATTAGACCAGTCGTCTAGTCTTCGGCTTTTTGAGGTATATTCCGTCGTTACAAAAGTGGCTTCAACTATTCAATTATTCAATTATTCAAACGGTCACATATAAAAAAGCCCCAACATAGCTCGTATGTTAGGGCTTAAATCAGTATCTTCAATTATTTGATAGAGATTAACTCAACATCAAAAATCAAAGTTGCTGATGGTGGGATAGGGCCTGAACCACCTTTACCGTAAGCCAATTGGCTTGGGATAAACAGGCGAACTTTTTGGCCTTCGACCATGTAAGTCAAACCTTCTTGCCAGCCTTTTATCACTTGTTTAAGAGCAAATGAGATTGGCTCACCACGATCAACAGAGCTGTCGAAAACAGTGCCGTCGATAAGTGTACCGTGGTAATGAACCGTTACTTTGCTGTTCTTAGTTGGGTGCTCTGTACCAGTACCTTCTTCAAGAACTAGGTATTGAAGACCACTTTCAGTCGTAACAACCCCTTTTTTAGCGCCGTTTTCGATAAGGAATTGTTGGCCTTGTTCGATATTTTCTTCGCCAGATTTATGGTTCATCCAAGTGCGGTAGATCATGAAGCCAGCCAAAATAAAGACAATGACCGGGATGATAAATTTAGACATAGTAAAACCTATTTATTGTTGATTTTTTATAGAGAAAAGCCGTTACGGCTGAGTCAAAAGGTAGTTGATCGTTTTTGCGATACCTTGAACATCTTGGTGACCTGCTGTGAGTACTTGGTATTTACCGTTGATGATAAATGTTGGTACTGAGTTGATTTGACCTTTTACTGAGATCTCTTCAGCTTTCTTTACGTAGTCAAATAGAGCGACTTGCTGTTCTTTGTTCAGTTGGTATGGGCTAACCAGACCACGAGAAGTGAACGCAGTCTCTAGAGCTTGTTGACGTTGTTCAGGAGTCGCATCTGCACCCATTTGAACCGCAGCAAATAGGTCGTCCATGAACGCGTGGTCAGGTGTCGCATCAAGTTGCATTACTGCTGTGTAGTAGATCATTGCGCTGATTTGAGCACTTTCATTGAACGTAACGTGCATCTTGCCAATAGTTTGGTCTGTTAGAGATTCGATCTCTGGAATTGCACTTTCCATTTGACGGCAGTGACCACAATTTAGAGAGAAGATTTCAGTGATCGGAGACAGGTTAAATTCAGTTAGAGCAGTAGGCAGCGCTTCGTATTGAACGCCTTTCTGTGGCTCGTCTGTTTCACTACAACCCGCGATAATCAGTACGGCAGCAAGTGCTGTGATGAATTTAGTAAATGGTTTAAACATAATGTTTGCTCTAGCGTTGAGAAGTCGTGAGATTCTAACTATTTAGTACGAATTGGAAAACAATTATAAGGTAAATAAATGCAAACAGTTGGAACGGGCGGGCGATGACAGGCGAGTTGACGGTTAACTGTGATCAAAAACACTTTTTTGGGACGTGCTTTCTTTTCGTATAAAGTTTTTGTCTAAAGTTTTTCTCTCAGTGCCGATATAGACATTAGTGAATGGTTTATCTGCATAAGTGGTTGGTGAAGTAATGAGATATTTAGCGATAATGTTAAGCATAGCTTTGGCTGGGTGCGAAACTACGTTACCAACGGGGTTATTCGGTGAGGATATGTTACAAACTGCACCGAAAACTGATTACGACATTATGTACCCTGAATGGGGGGTGGTTCAAACCACTCATCAGCAAGGAACTATTACCACTAACTACGGACGTGGCGTTTCGACCAATGATCCACTGGAAGTCTTTTTAAGACAAAACCGTATCGATTTTGAAGTTTTACCTGGCAACCATGTGATGGTAAAGCTTGTACAGCATGTGAACTTTAAAACAGGTTCGACATCTCCTGAACCCGCTTACAACAATTGGTTGGACACGTTAGGCAGCTATCTTTCTCGACGCCAAGACATTGATGTCGTCATTGAAGGGCACACGGATAATACAGGCAGTGATCGTGTTAATGATCCGCTCTCTGAACAGCGCGCAAAAGAAGTGAAAGCTCGCTTAGAAAGTAACTATGTTTCGAGTCGTGCTATTTACACCCGCGGTTTCGGTGAGTACGTTCCCGCGTGTAACAACGCTTCAGTACAAGGTAAAGCCTGTAACCGCCGTGTAGAGTTGATGCTGATTGTGGCGAAATAGATGCGAGAAGCTTGATTCTTTGAATCGAAAGAGCGTATCGATTACAGACATAAAAAAATCCCTCATGAAGAGGGATTTTTTGTATTTTGCTTGTGTTGCTTTTTCCGCTTATGCGAACTGATTTTCTAAGTAAGATACGATATCTGAAGATTCGTACATCCACTCAGTTTTACCGTCTTTCTCGATACGTAGACAAGGCACTTTCACACGACCGCCGCCAGCTTCAAGCTCTGCACGGTGTTGTTCGTTGTTTTTTGCATCACGAAGTTCAAACTGAACAGACTGACGTTTCATCGAGCGTCGTACTTTTACACAAAATGGACATGCCTCGAATTGGTACAACGTGTGCATTTTTGCCTGCTCGTTCACTTTGCTTTGTTCTTCTTGAGAACGCTTCACACCGCGTGGGCTGAAAACAAAATTCAACAACAAGATGACGCGACCTAAAAACCAACGGATAAACTTCATAACTCTCTCTACATATTTAAAATTAGCGTTACAATTTGCAGCATTATATACACAAGTTTTGTCAGATGCTCGCAACAAACCGCTAATATCTATTTTGTCCGTTCGATCGTGTGAGACTTCGCCACATTTAGCCCTAAACGTTTGGACAGTCGAGTCAGGTTTGCTCGGTCTGTTTTCAGAACTCGCCCTGCTTGCGCCCAGTTAAAGTTGGCATCTTCCAACACCTCAGTGATGATGCTGCGTTGAAAATCATCGGTAGCGCCACGTAAACCTGCAGATAGGTCGATCGTTGGTGTTGATAAAGGTGTGTTTTTTACCTGTGTCGTCGCTATAGGCTGATCTTGGTCGAGTGGGCCACAATCTTCTTTAGTGATTGTCACGAGGTTTTTGTTGGTGCTACGAGCTAATGCTTTTAGTGCTGAGCGGCTAATCACGTGCTCAAGCTCACGTACGTTACCTGGCCAACCGTAACGGTTTAAAAATACCAGTACATCAGAGCGGAATTTAACTTGGTTGATACCAAGTTTACGACGTGCCTGTTCTAGGAAGAAGCCTGCTAGCAAGCTGATGTCGTCACCTCGGTCTTTCAGAGCTGGCACTGCGATAGGGTACACACTCAATCGGTGGTATAAATCGGCTCTGAATCGACCGTCTTCAACTTCTTGCTTTAAGTCTCGGTTGGTTGCAGCTAAAACACGAACATCAATAGTTTGAATGTTGTCTTGGCCTACAGGTTGGATTTCGTTGTTTTGCAGTGCACGCAATAGCTTACTTTGTGCTGCTAAAGGCAATTCACCAATTTCATCTAAGAATAGCGTGCCGCCATCGGCTAGAGCAAACTTACCTAAGCGGTTTTTGTCTGCACCAGTAAACGCGCCACGAACGTGACCAAATAGTTCACTCTCTACCAAGTTCTCAGGAATAGCTGCACAGTTGACATAGACGAGTGGGTTACGTTTACGCTGCGATTGGTGATGCAGGGTTCGAGCAACGAGCTCTTTACCAACACCTGTATCACCATGAATCAGAATATTAAATTCAGAGGGTGCGACAACCGCGATATCGTTTTTAAGCGCGACCATGGTGTCACTATTACCAATCAATTCGCCGCCGTCACGTTCCCACGCTTCAACATTCAGCTCTTCCAGTAATTGCTTTGACTGTTTTGCTTGATGTTCAAGTTGCGAGAAAGTCATCGCCATTTGCATCGTAGAGGCAGCAATAGCAGCGAGAACTTCTAGGTTCCGAGCAGGAATATTCGCGAAGACATCAGGTTTTAGGCTGTCGAGGGTTAGTACCCCTAACAATTTGTCACCAAAAAGAAGAGGCAAACCCATACAGGCATGCATAGGCAAATCGCCGTCGTGGTCGATCAGTAAGCCATCGAAAGGATCAGGCAATGAGCTATCCGCATCAAAACGAACTGGAGAACGCGATGCACAAATCGCATCAAAACGTGGATGTTCTGAAATAATAAAGCGGCGACCGAATGTATCTCGACTGAGCCCTTGCATTGCGATGGGTACTAGCGTGTCGCCTTGAAGGCTTAAAAGTGCGACACAATCACACGTTATGGTTTTACGAATGGCATCGATTAAGCGATTGAAACGGTCTTGATCGTTCACACCGCTGGCTAAACCAATGGTCATTTCCATGAGAGTGGATGCTGAGATATCTTGCATAAAGGGCTCATACTGTTTGTATTTTTATACATGGTAGAGTCTTTATGACATAAAAAAAAGGTCTTTTTGACTAAAGTTTGAAGAGGGTTTTTGAAGGAATGCTAGGCACAACAATCTTTCGCATGTTGGCACCGTTTGTGCAGTGTGTCCATTGCGTGTTGTCTATATGACTGAATATCTGACCCATCATTGATTTGAATCAATTAATGCGAATTTATCAGTCCACGTGATTCTCACAAAAATAGTAGCCAAAGAGCTCATTGAGAAAGAATTAATATAAAGTCATCTTTAAATAAATTAGTCAATTTGACATGAAAGGTCAAAAGACTAAGTGTTCGGAGTAAATCAATGCTAAACAATCTACATATCAACATCATCAAATCGACGATTCCTCTTTTAGAAAGCGCAGGCCCTGCTTTAACTCAACACTTCTATCAACGTATGTTTACACATAACCCTGAGTTGAAAGATATCTTCAATATGACTCACCAAAGAACAGGTCGCCAAGGTGTTGCACTGTTTGAAGCTATCGCAGCTTATGCAAAGAACATCGAAAATCTAGCAGCGTTAACCTCAGCGGTTGAGCGTATTGCACAGAAACACACAAGCTTTAATATTCAACCAGACCATTACCAAATCGTTGGTCTTCACCTAATTGAAACACTGCGTGAATTAGCTGCTGATGCATTCACCCCAGAAGTAGAAGAAGCGTGGACTGCGGCTTACCTATTCTTAGCGCAAGTATTCATCGACCGTGAAGCTGAACTTTACCTACAGCGCAAGCAAGCTGTTGGTGGTTGGGAAGCTGCACGTGCATTCGTAATTGCAGATAAAATTGAAGAATCAGCATTAGTAACAAGCTTCATCCTACAACCAAAAGATGGCGGTGACGTTCTGGATTATACGCCAGGACAATATATTGGTATCGAAGTGAAACCTGAAGGTGCTCAGTACAGCGAGATCCGTCAATACTCACTATCAGACAAGCCAAACGGCAAGCAGTACCGAATTTCTGTGAAACGTGAAGGCCAAGGTCAAGAAACTCAAGGCGTAGTATCTAATCACATGCACGATACTGTTGCTGTCGGTGATGAAGTTAGCCTATATGCCCCAGCGGGTGACTTCATGTATCAAGAGCGTAGCAAGCCAGTAACGCTTATCTCTGCAGGTGTGGGTGTAACACCAATGCAATCAATGCTTGAGTTCTTAAACAACCAGCAGAAAAACGAAGCTGTACTGTACCTTCACGCTTGTGAAAACGTAGGTCAACACTCTTTCACGACTCGCGTTAAAGATATTGTTGCCGATAAAGGTTGGGAAGCGAAAACGTGGTACATGAACAAAGGCGAGTCTGCGTGTGAGAACACACATGAAGGTCAAATGGATCTAGCGTCTATCTCCGATACTAAAGGCTTTGAAGAGAGTGATTTCTATATCTGTGGCCCTGTTGGTTTCATGAAAAACATCGTAGAGCAGTTAGACGCACTTAAAGTAGATCGCTCACGCGTACACTACGAAGTCTTTGGCCCTCACGCTAATTTCTAATAGCTATCGCTAGTTCTATTAACACTCGCCTGAACTATTGACACCTTGCCTATTCAAAGGCCTCACATTGTGAGGCCTTTTTTCGTTTGGTTTGTCCAGCGAGAGACAATTGGAGATTGGAGATTGGAGTAGGGGGTGATCAGGGTAAGATCTTCTGGTGTTCGTTTTAAGAACGCTTAACCTTTTTGGACATGTAATCAGAATCAAAAAACTCAGGCCAGTACATTTTCACATAACCGCCTGCCACCCAAATCACTAGGATGGTCGCGATGGTTAATTCAAAGAAGCCGAATTTATGCAGCCAATACCATTGTGGGTATTCAGCACCGAAAAATGTGGTTAAGCGGTGCATCGCAATGGCGCTGATCACGGACGGGAAGGTGACGGCTGCAATCGAAGGTTGGAACTTAAGACGCATTAGACGGATGTAACATAAGTAAATCAATAGAGTCATGGTGATAGCAATGCCAGCCAATGCTCCTGTCAGAATCGGATCTGGGTTGTCGAAGTTCACCAAGTAAGCGGCTAAAGATAAGTTAACCGGAGCCGCCATGATTGCGAGTGTTGGTCTTGCTCGACGTGGCAGGTTTCCTTCGAATACCAAGCGGTACAACACCACTGGCAGCATTAGGAAATAGATACCGATACAAGTGGCCGCCAGTGTCTCTGAAAAAACGGTGTGTCCAAACTGTGTACCTGCTAAGGAACTGCTGATTAACCCCACGGGATACAGGAACCAACTCGGCACAATGTTCGACATTTTGAAATTGAGGATCTGGAAACTAAAGAACAACACCATCATGGTAAAATGCAACAACAACGCGCAGAACCAGACGGGATAGGCGATTATTGGAGATATCTCGGCTAGATAGTCACACAGAATCAATAACGCCATGCTCATCGGCGCCATTAAGCTTCCACTTAGCGGATGGCGAATATCATTAATGAAGGTATTAAAGCTGGTGAGATAACGGAGTAAAACAGGCAGTAATAACAGCGCACCGAAAGCAGCAAGGTAAGGGCGAATGATCTCACCAACCCCAGGGAGGTATAATGCCCAAGCTTGCCCTAATCCAATTACACCAAGTGCTAAAGACGCCTGAGAGGGCGGCACATTTTTTACTTGGGTTAATCTTCTCCAGTTCAACGACTTGCTCCAACTTAGTTATTTATAGCTTGTGGGTGCTTATAGAATATCAGTGAGTAATAGATTTTTTGCTCTAGTTAGAGCGTGTAGTTGTGCCATCAATAGATGTTGAGGGCATTCAACTAATTTTGAGTGGATGATACCAAGTTTAACGTTTGCTTTTTTGATTTTGATGCGGAATCGGGACATTAAGCACGTTGAATGTGTGCTTTTGTTTCATGAGTCATTTGTAATTAACGAACTTCCTCTTGCTGAGGGAGGTCTTGTTGTCTTAACTTCTCGTTTTTAAGTGTACGGTTCAATAGTTGGCTGTAAATTGGCTGACCACCAAGCATCTGAGCAATGATTACCGCACCTAAGCAAGTGATGATCAATGGCAGGATAAGGTAGTAGTTATTGGTCATTTCAATAACCAGTAGGATTCCTGTGATAGGCGCTCGCACGGTGGCGGCAAACAAGGCTCCCATGCCAGCAATTGCAAACATACCCGGTTCAATATTCAGTTCAGGAAAGAATGCCGCCGCAATAAGCCCAAACGCGTAACCAAAGAGCGTTCCTAGAGCAAGCATTGGTGCAAAGATACCACCCGGTGCACCAGAGCCGAAACAAAGCAGGGTAGTGATCGCTCGGCCTAAGAAGATTAACAGCAGCACGTTTGCGCTGTAGTTGCCATTAGTGATGTTCGGGATGATACCAATACCACCGCCAGTCAACTCCGGTATATAGAGCAGCAATAAGCCAAAGCAACCGCCCAACAGGGAGCCTGTCATTAAGTAGCGTTTACGATCATTCTTGTGTATTGCCACAAACAGGTCTTGCGAAAGTGTAATCAGCTTATTGAAAATCACACCAAACAGGCCGAACAATACGCCTAACAACAAGAATAACCACAGAGCATCCAGTTCAGGCGGTTGGTATTGAGGCATTGTGATAACGGCAGATTGGCCATTGATCGAACGAAATACAATATTGGCTGAAACCGCCGAGATGATGACGGCTTTGATTGAAATGAGTGAGTAGCGAAACTGTGGTCTCATCTCCTCGACTACAAACATGATTCCGGCGAGTGGTGCGTTGAATGCCGCGGCCAAACCACCTGCGGCACCCGAAGCCAATAGTGAATGTCGGGCGTCGTCATCTTTGACTCGAAAGATATCGGTGACCATGCGGCCAATACTGCCGCCCATTTGAACGGTTGGTCCTTCACGGCCTAAAACCATACCAGAACCTAATGCGCCCATACCGCCAAAGAATTTTACTGGCAATACTCTCCACCATCGAACAGGGCGCATACCGTCCATCGCCCCTTCAATTTCAGGGATGCCTGAGCCTGCAGCCTCTGGAGCGAAACGGTGAACAAGGAAGTAACCAATAAAGGCAAATGCAGCACTGATCAAGAAAGCGGCGAGCCAAAGAGGTAAATAGCTACCGATTTCATCTTTAAGCCAATCGGTACGAGTTTCGGTGATGAAATGAACAGCGACTTCGAAATAGGTACCCACCACGCCAGCAAGTACACCTACAATACAAGAAAGAAAGAGAACGGAAGCGGGTGTCTTATCTCTTGAGAGAAATTGATTAATAGCATCCCTTGGCATTTTGGCTAATAAGGATTGCTTAATTTTCTCTCTTCTGGTCATTGAGATAAGGCTCCTGAATGGGTTGAGGCGGGTTCACCGTAAATTATACGCTTCCTCTACATATCCTATAGCAACAAAGATGAAAAGTTGAATTTCATTTATGGAATGCACGTGTTACATAAATGGAATCTATGGACAATAGTTGAATCGCCGTCACAATTTTGATCGATTCTCTGGTGGCGGCTTGAATATCCCCAAAAATGAACCATAGTTAAATCGTAAAGCAACATAACGAACCGCAAGGAGAAGTGAGGTTTTACACACAATTTGGATGGATTCAGAATAAAGTTTTAGTTCCTCGTTAAATGTTCAGGTCGATATTTAAGGCTTCCTGATTCGCGAACTCACGATTGAGTAACGAGGGTGAGGCGTACTGAGTAAGTACGCCTTTAGTTCGTCTGGAGTATTCCTTTTTCATAGTTCCCCCCTTTCTAGTGACACTCATACAACTTCTGGCCTAAATCATTCTCCGTATAAACAAGCGATTGGGGTCAATTTCTCCGTGATTGTGTATATACTCCTAAAAAAAGGAGAACTGATATGACCAAAAAAGTTCCTACAAACATAATTACGGGTTTCTTGGGTGTTGGCAAAACGACAGCTATTTTGAACCTGCTCAAAAATAAACCTGAGAATGAAAACTGGGCTGTTCTGGTTAATGAGTTCGGGGAAATTGGCATCGATGGCGCATTGATGACAGATCAAGGTGCTTTGATTAAAGAAGTACCGGGTGGCTGCATGTGCTGTACCGCTGGTGTGCCTATGTCAGTGGGTATTAATGCTTTACTACGCCAGAAGCCGGACCGTTTATTGATTGAACCTACAGGGCTTGGTCATCCAAAGCAGGTTATTGCGACGTTAACTTCAGAGCAATACACACCTTACGTTGACCTAAAAGCGACGCTAGGTTTGGTTGACCCAAGAAATCTGTCGATTGAGAAATATACGTCTAATCAGAACTTCAATGATCAACTGGACAGTGCTGATGTGATTCTTGGTACTAAGGTTGACCTTGTTCATTCTGAAGACATCGATGTGTTCAATGATTGGGTGACGGATCAAACGCCAGCAAAAGTCTTCCATAAGCTAATTCACGATGGTGAAGTGCCATTGGAAGTGTTGGACATTGAAAGAGTATACGGCAGTGCTTCCTCTCATATTGAAGCGCATCATCACGATCACGCTGAGCAAGAGCCTCAATTCCAACTTCCTCCCGGTGAAGCTTTCATCCGTAAAGAGAATAAAGGGCAGGGTTATTTTAGTTGTGGTTGGTTGTTTGGTGCAGAGCATAAGTTCGACTTCGATGCGCTATTCTCTATGTTATCGGAGCTAACGGCTGAGCGCGTGAAAGCCGTGGTAAATACTGACCAAGGTTGCTACGCGTTCAACGTGGCGAATCAAGTTGTATCTGTGAATGAAATTACACTGGACGGCTTTGAGTCTCGTCTTGAAGTGATTGACTCGCAGCTCATGCCGTGGAGCGATCTCGAGCAGATTCTACTCAAGCTGTGTGGCATCAAATAGCCCTGTTTTTGCTGTTTGAACTGATGATCTCGGTGTTTACTTCGTTGAAGGTGGGGTAAACACCAGATTAAATGAGAAAGTTTGCGTTATATCACGATAAATGTGAGATAAATCACTCTAATTACTTTATAGTGCTCGGCTGAAATAAGAATGTAGGCTGTCTGCTTAAGGAACCCGTAACAATGTCATTTTCCTCTCAAGGTTTTGCTCCTGAATTAGTCAAAGCGTTGACTGAGTGTGGTTATGAAAAACTCACTCCAATTCAACAAAAAGCGATTCCAATGGCTCGTAAAGGCCATGATATTTTTGCTACTGCTCAAACCGGTACGGGTAAAACAGCGGCATTTTCATTGCCTGTTATCCAACACCTTTTGAACAGCGGCAAAAAGGCGTCTAGAGGAACGGCTCGCGGCCTTATTCTTGCTCCAACTCGAGAGCTAGCTGCGCAGATCGCTCAAAACATTAAAGACTACGTTAAATACACTGAACTAAGCGTTTCAGCGGTTTACGGTGGTAACAAAATGTCTTCACAAGTTCGTCAATTAGAGCTGGGTGTGGATATTTTGGTTGCAACACCTGGCCGTTTAGAAGAACACTTAGAAGCGGGTAACGTGTCTATCGCAAACCTAGAATTTCTAGTATTTGATGAAGCTGACCGTATCCTTGATATGGGCTTTATCAATGCCGTTCGTAAGATCATGCTAGATGTAGAAACATCACCGCAAATCATGATGTTCTCTGCAACGACTTCTACTCAGCTAAACCAACTGTCTGTTGATATTCTGCGTAAACCAAAACGTATCAGTGTTGAGCGTGAAAACTCAACGGCTGCAACTGTTGGTCACGTGGTGTATCCAGTTGATCAAGAGCGTAAAACAGAGCTACTTTCTGAGCTGATCGGTCGTAAAAACTGGCGCCAAGTGCTTGTGTTCGTGAACTACAAAGAAACAGCAAACGATGTAGTTAAAGAGCTCAAGCTTGACGGCATTAAAGCGGTACTTTGTCACGGTGATAAAGCGCAAAGTGCTCGTCGTCGTGCGTTGGATGACTTCAAAGAAGGCAGAGCGCGCGTAATGGTTGCAACCGACGTTGCGGCACGTGGTCTTGATATCGAAGACTTACCACACGTAATTAACTATGACATGCCTTTCCTAGCGGAAGATTACGTTCACCGTATTGGTCGTACAGGTCGTGCTGGTAAACAAGGTCATGCAATCTCTTTTGTTAACCGCGAAGAAGAGCTGACTGTTGTTCAAGTCGAAAAACTGATTCAACAACGTATTCGCCGTGTTGAACAACCGGGTTATGAACCGAAGAAACGTGATGCTTACATCGAGAAGCTGAACACTAAATCGGCTTACAAAAACCGCCAAGGTCGTAAGAACAACGCGAACGAAGAGCCTCAAGATCAAGCAAGCGCTGAACGTCGTTTGACTATGATGAAGCGAATTAAAAACCGTCGTAAGTAATTACGGTTGGTGACTAAAAAGAGCCACTGTTATGTGGCTCTTTTTGTTTGTATTGTTCGTAATATTGGTTATTGTCATCACGACTTCGTTTCAACATCGCTTCATTTCAAGTCCGATCAAGAAGCAAAAGCCACTAAATAAAAATAAGCCAGTAAGGTAATAATATGGATAGCGCACTACTTTGGGCTTTTATTCCCACGTTTTTCTTCGTGTCAATCACGCCCGGTATGTGTATGACTTTGGCGTTGACACTTGGAATGAGTGTTGGATACAAACGTACATTATGGATGATGATCGGTGAATTGGCTGGTGTTGCGGTGGTTTCTATTGCTGCGGTATTGGGTATTGCATCTATTATGTTGAACTACCCGTGGCTTTTTACAGGCTTCAAATTTGTTGGTGCAGCTTACTTGTTCTATTTAGGCGTTCAGATGTGGCGTTCGAGAGGCAAACTGGCGATCAGCACTGACAACCAAACAACAAAAGTCAGCAATGATTGGGACTTGGTGGTTCAAGGTTTTGTCACTGCAATTGCGAACCCAAAAGGCTGGGCGTTTATGATTTCTCTGCTGCCTCCCTTTATTAACAGCAATAAAGACTTAGCGCCGCAGTTGTTGATTTTAGTGTCGATTATTCTGGTTTCTGAGTTTGTTTGCATGACCTTATACGCGACAGGCGGAAAGAGCTTAAAGCATATGCTGGGCAAAGCCGATAACGTTAAGTTAATGAACCGTATTGCAGGTACGTTGATGATGGGCGTTGGTGTTTGGTTGTTCGTGAGTTAATTGTGATTAACGGTATTGCGATCAACGATAACGATTAGAGATCCCGACTCAGTCGTTCCTCCTTCTCGAGGATGACGGTGCGTGATTTGGTTTGGGGTGAAGAGCAGTTTGCAAAGTCGCAGATCATTAGTTGAATCAAAGATCGTATAGGATTTAAAAAAGAGCGATAGGGCATTTGGCCTTATCGCTCTTTTTTGATTTTACTAGCTAGCGAACAGAAACTAGATAACAGTAAGGTTGCTGATCTTAGCTAGATTTGCTTATTAAACCGCGATTTCACCGCCGTCTTCACGACGAATCACAACGGTAGATGCTCTTGGGCGAACATTGCCTTGAGTCTGTGCGGTCGCATCTTCTGACGATGGCCAGTTTGCAGGGTGTTGAATGTTTACAAATAGCGATTTGAAATCTGGGCTGATGGTAAAGCCTGTTACTTCACAACCGTTTGGACCAACAAAGAAGCGTTTAAGTTGTGCTTGGTTGTTTGCATCAATTACCGCGCTGTTGCCGTTGTCATCCGTTAGCTGAGATGGAACCACTGCCAGCATTTGGTCATTGGTGTAGCCAGTAACTTCGTCTGCGCCGTTATCCGTCTGAATCCAGAGAATGCCACGAGCATCGAACGCTAAGCCGTCAGGGCTCGCGAATTGGTTCATGTCAGTTAGACCTGAGCGGTTAATAGACTTGTCATCCACTGCTGGAGAACCGAAGACAAAGATATCCCAATCGAACTCGCCTGCTGTCTTGCCTTCATCCCAACGAATAACATGACCGAACTTGTTGTCTACGCGAGGGTTCGCAGAGTTCGCTTCTTTACGCTTGTTGTTATTAGTCAGCGTAAGGTAAGCCGTCCCCGTCATTGGGTCAACAGAGCACCATTCAGGGCGATCCATTGGTGTTGCGCCTACAAGGTCGGCTGCGCCTGCTGTATTGATGATAAGCGCTGCTTGAGAGTCAAATGAATCGCCTAGCTTACCGCCGTTTGTGGTCTTACTGCTCAGAGTCAGTGGTAACCAAGTGCCTGAACCATCATCGTTGAACTTAGCCACATACAGTGTGCCTTTGTCCATGTACTTGTCACCCGCACTTAGACGGTTACTTGGCTCAGCGTCACGCGGGTCCCATTTCTCTTCAGAAACGAATTTGTACAGGTATTCAAAACGAGAGTCGTGGCCAGAATAGAACACGATAGGCTCACCTTCAGTAAGTTTGCCAAACGTACAGCCTTCATGACGGAAACAACCCAATGCTGAACGTTTCTTAGCACGAGAGTTTGCTGTGTATGGGTCGATTTCAACAATGTAGCCGTGACCATTTGCTTCGTTACGGTAGTCATCAATCGGCGAATCAGCGCTTGGTGTTACGTCAAAGCGCGCGAACTCGTCTAAGCGTTCTTGTTGGTTGCCAGAAAGCGTGTCCCAACCGTAACGTGTTTTGTCGGTTGCGATGCCAATACGTTCTTGTGCTGGCGTTGTCTCGCCTTTATTAACAAAATAACCCGGCCAGTTCTCTTCACATGTTAGGAAAGTGCCCCAAGGTGTGTAGCCATTACCACAGTTGTTCAGCGTGCCGCGAGCTTGGCTGCCGTCTTGTGAGAATTTGGTTTTAGTAAACTCACTGTGAGCAACAGGGCCAGAGAGATCCATTACGGTCGCGCCCGTGTAGCGGCGGTTCAGTGGATCGTTATCCACCATCACCCACTGGTTGCCATCCAGTTTTACACGAACCACACTCACGCCGTGCGCGTTGATTTCTTTGCGTACTTCATCAAGGCTAGGGCGGTTGCCTTCATTGTATGTTGGGCCATTAGCGTGCAGTGCTTTTTGGTCGATGTATTCGTGGTTGATCACCAACAAGCCGTCGTTACTGTTGCCATCAAGCGGGAAGAAGTGCATGCCGTCGTGGTGCATGCCCAGTGAGTTCGCTTGATCTTGTGCATTGTTGGTTCCATCTTTTAACCAAGCCTTGCCTTGCTTGTTTAGTGGGGTACCCCAAGGAACCAATACTTGTGCTGTATAGCCTTTTGGTACAACGACACTGTCTGTCAAAGAGCCTTTAACCGATTCGAAGGCAAGTGTTGCGGTGCTTTTGTGCGCGCCCGTTGCTTGCATTGTCGTAGCGTTAGCCGTGCTATGACCCGCTAAACCAAATGCGCCAAAGGCGGTCATTGCACTGATGCCAAGAC
>NZ_AJZM02000101.1 GCF_000272405.2 Vibrio tasmaniensis 1F-187 | reverse complement strand
AGTTATTTACTACGATTGGTATTACTTATAGGTAAGCCCTGAAATGCCACAACAGAACATCAAATTTATCGCTGCTGATATGGACGGCACTCTTCTTAATGAACACGGAAAGTTAGACCCAGAATTCTTCAATCTTTATGAGCGGCTAGAAGCTCAAGACATCATTTTTTCTGCGGCATCGGGCCGCCAGTACTACAGCTTGATGGAGACTTTTGCTCCACTTAAAGATCGCATGATGTTCGTTGCTGAAAACGGCACATTAGTGATGCACAAAGGCCAAGAGCTCTACAGCTGCTTGCTTGATACTGATGCCATCAAAGACATCATCAAAGAAGCGCGTGCCATTGAAGGTGCACACGTTGTGCTTTGTGGTAAGAAGTCTGCATACATTGAAACCAAAGATGAGCGTGCTTTAGCGGAGATCTCTAAGTACTACCATCGCCGTGAGCAAGTAGAAGACTTACTGGCGGTAGAAGACGATTTCATCAAGGTAGCTATCTGTCACTTCGACGGTTCACAAGAGAAAGTGAACCCAACTATTGATGCCAAATTCGGTGAGAACTACCAAGTGGTTGTCAGTGCAAAAATTTGGTTGGATGTGATGAACGCTGAAGCGTCAAAAGGTGCGGCGATTAAACATCTACAGAACACTTTAGGTTTCACTTACGAGCAGACCATGAGCTTTGGTGACTACCTCAATGACTTGGAAATGCTTAAAGAGAGCTACCACTCTTACGCGATGGAAAACGCCCATCCTAAGCTGAAAGAGATTGCGCGTTTTGGCGCGCCAAGTAACGTTGACGCGGGTGTGTTCCAAGTACTTGAGAAGTTGCTAGCGTAACGCTCTTAAGCTCGACCCGATTTTTGTCAAAGCCAACTCGTGAACATGAGTTGGCTTTTTTGTTCGTTAATGTTGAATTTAGTTAAATTTGAACGATTGTTCAGGTTGTTGTAGTCTGAAGATAAATTGGATGCCTGCTTTTACTGCAGACATGCCTTATCAATGATCACTTGGAATGACGATGAGCAAGAAACTTCAACTCGATATTATTTCTGACGTAATGTGCCCATGGTGCGTAGTCGGCTACAAAAACTTAGAGCAAGCCATTATAGAACTTGGTTTAGCGGAGCAAATTGAACTTGAATGGCAGCCGTTTGAGTTGAATCCAGATATGCCGCAAGAAGGTGAAAACCTGCGTGACCATATCATGAGAAAATACGGCTCTAGCGCAGAAGAGAGTCAAAGTTCACGCGAACAGCTTGCGGCGCGTGGCAAAGCGGTTGGTTTCGATTTCAATTTCTATGACAGCATGAGAATGGTGAATTCACGTCACCTACATGTGTTGCTCGATTTCGCGTTGGCGCATGGCAAACAGACTGAGTTAAAGCTACGCTTCTTTACTGCTCATTTTTCAGAGCAGAAAGATTTGTCCGATCTTGAGGTTATCGCGCAAGAACTTGAAGCAGTTGGCTTAGACTCAACGAAAGCACTGAAGCGCCTAAAGAACATCGATAACTTGAAGCAAATTGAAGCGCAAGAGTTTGAATGGCAACGCATGGGAATCTCAGCGGTTCCTACCGTGGTATTCAACCGAAAGAGTGCAGTCACTGGTGCGCAGACGGTAGAAACATACAAGCAAATTCTTCAAGAGCTTATTGCTGAATCATAAGCCGATTATTGGTATCAATTAGAGTCTGAATTTCATGGAATCACTGTCACTCGCTCAAGCGCAAAAAATTGTACTGCTTTCGCAAAAATTGCCGCCCAAAAAGCAACGCAATGGAGGCACTTTGGCGAACACGCTGTCTGCGATTGAAAACCTTGGATATGTGCAAATTGATACCATCTCTGTGATTCAGCGAGCTCACCATCATACGCTGTGGAATCGTAATCAAGACTACAAGCTTGATCATCTGGATAAGCTGTTAGAGCGTCGAGAAGTGTTTGAGTATTGGTCGCATGCCGCTGCGTATTTACCCATGCGTGACTTCCGATTCAGCCTACATCGCAAGAATGGCTTTGCGAGCGGTAAGCTCAAGCATTGGTATAAAAAGGATGACGCACTCATGGATCATGTTCTCAAGCGAATTGAGAATGAAGGGCCGTTGATGGCGAAAGACTTTGAAGGGGATAGGCCAAACCCCGGCGGGTGGGGCGGTAAACCGGCCAAGCAAGCACTAGAAACCTTATTCATGCAAGGCGACTTAATGGTGCCAAGCCGAGTAAACTTTCATAAGGTGTATGACCTTACCGAGCGAGTTTTGCCGAGTGGCATTGATACCTCTGAACCGACTGAACAAGAGTACATCGAGCATCTCATAAAGCGTTACTTAAAGGCTAACGGAGTTGGAATAGCGTCCGAAATGAGCTACCTACTCAAGAACACTAAGCCTTTGATTCTGAAAGCTCTCCAACAGATGCTTGAAGATAAGCAGGTTCTGAAAGTAGATATTCAAGGCTCTGATTACTATGTCCAGCCAGGTGCTTTTGAACTGCTGAATCAACCTCTTTCCAGAACCAAGTTAAAGATATTGTCTCCGTTTGATAACCTGTTGATTCAACGAAAGCGAATGCAATCATTGTTCAACTTTGACTACCTCCTTGAGTGCTATGTGCCAGAGGCCAAGCGTCAGTTTGGTTACTTTAGTTTGCCGATTCTGTGGCAAGGTAAGCTGGTGGCGCGAATGGATTGTAAGGTCGACAGGAAGACCCGTTTACTCAACATTCGTAACTTGGTTGTTGAAGACAGAGTTAAAACCCATGAGTCATTGATTCACGCTTTGTGCGAAGAACTTAAACACTTCATGGTGTTCAACCAATGTGATGAGATGATCGTCCATAACACCACACCTTCTGATCTTGGCAAACGCTTGATGAACCATTGGCAAACGGTTTAGTGGCTTTGTTGTTTAGAAAATTCTTCATTACTTAAAAGCCTTTTTGTGAATTAGTCAGCGCTTAGCTATTCGGAAAGAGAGGCTAATAAAAACTCGACAAAGGTTCGGTTTTTCAATGACAGTTGTTTGGTTTTGTAGAGCAAGTGAATCGGCTTTGGTAACGGCGCCATGCCGGGTAGGATTTCCAATAGCATTCCACGCTCAATTTCTTCGGTAACTAAGATAGTCGGCTGTAACAACACACCTACGCTTTGTAGAGCGGCATATCGCAACACATCACCATTATTCGACATCAAGCGCACACGTTCTTTGTTCGGTGTGGCGTGAGGAGCTTGGCTGCTGTAACTGAACCCAAGCGACGGGTGCTGCGCCAAGTCTTCTAATACTCTGATTTCAGCATGTTGGTTAAGGTACTCAGGAGCCGCGCAGTAACACATCTCATAATCCCCTAAGTATCTGGCGACTAAACTTGAATCGGACAGGTCGCCAATTCGCACAATCAGGTCAATGTCGGATGAATAAGGGTCGACAAGGTCATTATTCAACATCAGCTCAACGTTAATGGTTGGGTGATGTGCGAGAAATTTGGCCACAATCGGGGCGAGCACCTTGTTTCCATAGGTAACTGGGCAGTTAATTTTTACCGTGCCTTGCGGTTGATTTTCCAAGGTCTGAATCAGGTTCTCTGCATTGCTGATGTCTTCGAGAATTCGCTTACACTCACGATAGTAAAGCTGCCCTGAGTCGGTTAACGATTGCTTACGCGTGGTGCGGTGGATCAGCTGAGAGTTCAGACTGGTTTCTAAGGAATGGACATGCTTACTGATCATGGTCGCCGACAGGTTGAAGTGGTTGGCGGCGCTACGAAAGCTGCCTTGTTCCACCACGTAGACGAAGACTTTCATGCTGGTTAACTTATCCATTAAACACTCTTGGTTGATAAACAATAAACAAAACGTGAGTTTATCAATTATTAGGGGTTAATTATATTAATGGCAAACCGATAATTAACTAAAATAAGAGCGTGAAATGCCTCAAATGAACGAAACCATCTTTGTTACTGCCGAACTTAAGATCAAAACTAACATAGAGCGAGCTGCTGCGATCGAAGCCATCGAACAGTTTTGTTTAGACATGCAAAGCGAGCCGGGCTGCCTGCAAGCGATTGCAACCTATGATCAAAGTCAAAGCGATCGCGTGATCTTGCTTGAGCAATACGTAAACCGCGAGGCGATCAATCAGCACTTTGTGATGCCTCATACCCAAGCGTTTATTGAGCGTGGTATTACGGAATTAGTGCAAGCATTTGAAACGCAACGTGGACCTATCAAAGCACAAGAGCAGGAGATCTAAGACATGAAATGGGGAATCCTAGGAACCAGCTTTATCTCAGGCGTAATGGCGGATGCGATCAAAGGCGATGCTCAAAGCGAGCTGTATGCCGTTGCTGGTCGTACTGAAAAAACACTAAACGAGTTTGCTGCCCAATACCAACCAACATTAACCTTCAACAGCTATGAAGCTTTGATTGAAGATGAGTCAGTCGACATTATCTATATTGCCCTACCAAACCATATCCATCATGAGTATGTGAATAAAGCGGCTCAAAAAGGCAAAGCGATCTTGTGTGAGAAGTCTCTATCGGTTGATATGGAAAAAACCGAGCAAGCTCTGCAAGCGGTGAAAGAAGCGGACGTATTCTTTGCTGAAGGTTTGATGTATCTAAATCACCCGCTTATCGCTAAGCTTCATCAAGAGTTGGCAACCGGTGAGATTGGTGAAGTGCGCTCAATCCAAGGTTCCTACGTTGCGGCGATTGATCAGTTCGTAAATCCTGCAAGTAAAGGCGCGTTGTACAACCTGGGTTGTTATCCAATGTCGCTGATTCATTCTGTTGCGCAGCAGCAATCTGGCGAGAGTGTGTTCGATGATGTGCAGATCTCGGCAATCGGCCGACGTGGCCAAGATGGCAATATCTGTGAATCGTCGGCGATGATGCGTTTCAACGGCAGTTTTACCGCGCAAATCCACACTGCTGAAGATCACGGCTTAAAGCATGGCTTCACGATTCTAGGTAGCAAAGGCTGTATCACGCTAGATACTAATCCATGGCTACCGACGGCAGAAAACACGTTTACGGTAGAGATCTATGAGACGTCGACACGTGAAGTGAAAGTCGAAGCGCAAGGCGATGGTTTCCATTATCAAGTGCGCAATATCCGCCAAGCGGTTGAGCGAGGTGACACACAACTTGCTGCCCCAATGGCAACTCACCAAGACTCTCGCGTGATCATGAAGTTACTGACTGATTGGGAACAAGCGGCGAGCTAAGATCTTCGTAAATTCGTATTCGACTCATGTTTGATTGCCTCGTCAGTGATCAAGCATGAGGCGTTTCCTCTATATCTTCCAGTAGACTCTTCCCAATAAATACTTTGCATTTGAAACAGCCACAGTGTCCAATGTC